>CAIJIZ010000579.1 GCA_903820735.1 uncultured Pirellula sp. | reverse complement strand
TATTGCGATTGGGTGGGGGAGGTTCTTACAAGCGGATCGGCGCGAGACGGCCGGTGATGAAGTGTTGGGATGCCGAACCGTTTCGGGGACTCACCGGAGTGCTTGCGCACTTCCGCTACAAATTTGCTCGGTGGGTGATGGGGATATTGCGATTGGGTGGGGGAGGTTCTTACAAGCGGATCGGCGCGAGACGCCCGGTGATGAAGTGTTGGGATGCTGAACCGATTAGGGGACTCACCGAAGTGCTTGCGCACTTCCGCTACAAATTTGCTCGGCGGGCGATGAGGGCTTGTGTGGGGAGGACGGGCCAGTTCGTGGGCTTAGTGTCCTTCGTCGTCCTTTTTGCTTTTGTCGATCCCGGCCCGTTCCATCAGGGAGGATCGCAATGCGATTTCGATTTGGTCGTCGTCGCCCGGGGGTGGGCCCATTGCGCCGAGTTCCTCGGGGTTGTAGCGGATCTCGTATTGATGTTTTGCAATCGAAATGATCACTCCAGGATCGCAACGCTTGCGGGTCACGCGATATCCGTTGACTTTCGTCCCGTTTCGGCTCTCGAGGTCTTTGATAAACCAGTAACCTTGCTCAAGGGTCATGCGGCAGTGCTGACCTGAAACGTTGGGAAAACGCAAGATTACGTCGCAAGTTTCACGACGTCCGATGAGAATCCGGTTTTTCTTGAGCGGAATGTCTTCTCCGCCGCCGGTGGGAACGAGGTAGCCGAAGTTTGCCATGATCGGGGGGTGGAATCTCTAGGAGCGAAATGGGGAGGGAAACTCGAAAAGCCATCCGGGGTACTAGTTACGGATCGGATCGTCGCTATCCCAACGACGGAAGACCTGATAAAAATTTACGTACCCGCATTGTAAACGTCAACTTTTTGCGGGGTGGATTGAAACCTCAAACATGGAAAAAACATGTCAAAAATAACGATGCTCTTTGGGGCTCTTTTGTGCGGTGTTTCGCTTTTGGCGGTATTGATCGCTGGAAAAGTAGGGAGTGTAACGATTTTTATCCCGATGTTCGTCGGGTTGCCGCTGTTTATTTTGGGATTGTTTTCGGAGCTCAAGCCGACGCTGCGCATGCACTTGATGCATGCTGCTGTGACACTTGGGTTGCTCGGAGCGGTGGCTGCTTTGGGCCGCGGGATCCCTCAACTGATAAAGCTGGCCAGGGGTGCGGAAGTTGACCCGCTGCCATTGGCGAGTGTCTGGACGATGATCTTGTTGTGCTCGACTTACGTCGTACTGTGCATTCAGTCGTTCATTCAAGCTCGCCGGGCAAGGGAGTTAGCGGCTAGCCAAGGCGAAACGGCTAAGAAATCTTGAGCGAGGTAAAGAGCTTGAGCGACGCAGGGACATCGGCAGGGGCTTTGACGACCTTGCCTGAGAGTTTGGAGAATTCGTTGAAGTCGATGGGCATCGAGCTTGCGTCGATCTCGAAGGAGCTCGATACCATCTCGAAGGAATTCGATACCGACGAGCAGGTGGTCGCTTGGTTCGAGCCGAACCTCAACGAGAAGTTACGTTTTGAGACGACGTTAGTGGTGCTGACGACTCATAGGTTGATGGCCTGGGATCGGTCCCGGATGCAATGGGATAAGTGGGACCGGACTCCGGAGACTTCGCTGCGCAAAGTCGATCGCGCCGGATTGGGAGTGGTCGAATTTACCAAC
Source organism: uncultured Pirellula sp. (assembly GCA_903820735.1). Lineage (GTDB taxonomy): Bacteria > Planctomycetota > Planctomycetia > Pirellulales > Pirellulaceae > JBKCUI01. Next base: position 7,054 of record CAIJIZ010000579.1, on the reverse strand, counting down.
GATCGCGGCATGATCGCTTATTGGCGATACACCGCCGCGCAAATCAATGGTGCAGCGACGATCGTTTCTGAGTTTCAGCGATTGCAAGCCGGGTTGGCTTCGGAGACGGCTTCGTCGATCTGTCCGAATTGCGGCGGCCCGATGCTTGAAGGGCAAGTCTTGTGCGCGAAATGTGCACCGACCGCAGTCCCGAACACGGTCCAGTCCCTGATGCGGCTGACGCGGTTCGCGAAGAATCGCAAGTGGCTTATCGCCGGTGGTTTTGCGCTGACTGTATTGAGCACTTGTGCAGCGATGATTCCGCCATTGTTGACCAAGCCTTTGATGGACGACGTGTTCATTCCTTATCAGACTGGGAATGCCGCACGCTTTGACTTGGTGCCGTGGTTGTTGGGTGGGATGTTGTTAGCTGCGATTTTGAGTTGGGCTTTGAGTTGGGTGAAGACCTACGTCATGGCGACCATCTCAGAACGCATCAGCGCGGATTTGCGCAGTGCGACTTATGGTCATCTTCAGAAGTTGTCCTTGGAGTTTTTTGGTGGGAAGCGGACAGGGGATTTGATCTCTCGGGTCAGTGACGATACGCAGCGAATATGTGACTTCCTGTCGATCCATGCGGTCGATTTCGCTACCGACATCATCATGATTCTCATCACAGCGGGATTGCTGTTTTGGTTGGATCCGACGATGGCTTTGGTGGGGCTATTCCCCTTCCCTTTTATCGCTTGGATCGTTGCAAGGGTGCAAGCTCGCATGCGAGCGGGTTTCGCGCGAGGCAGTTCTGCTTGGGCTGAAATGGTCAATGTGCTTGCCGACACGATCCCTGGTATTCGGGTGGTAAAAGCTTTTGCGCAGGAGCATCGCGAAGTGGAGCGATTCCAGCAGCGGAACGATCAAGTTCTCGCTGCGAACGATAGGGTCAATCGCCTGTGGGCGGCTTTTGCGCCGATCATCACTTTTCTGACCGATATCGGGCTGTTGATTATCTATGGCTTTGGAGCTTATCAGATTTACCGCAAGGGAATTTCGGTTGGGGAGTTATCGGTCTTTTTGATGTGGGTATCGCGGTTGTATCTGCGTTTGGATGATATGAGTCGCTTGTTGGCAAACGCTCAGAGAACAGCAGCCGCGACACACCGGATTTTTGAGATCCTCGATCGGGTCCCAAGTGTTGCGGAGCCGACCAAAGTCGTTCATCCAGGTCGGATCGAGGGGCGGATCAAGATTTCCAAGGTTACGTTTAGTTATGGTTCACGACAGGTGATCCACGACGTGGATCTTGATATTGAGCCAGGGGAGATGATCGGTTTGGTCGGTCCAAGTGGAGCGGGCAAGAGCACGCTGGTGAATTTGGTCTGTCGTTTTTACGACGTGGCCAGTGGAGCGATACTTGTCGATGGCAACGATATTCGTTCTTATCCTATCTCGGAGTATCGCAGCAACATTGGGATCGTGTTGCAAGAACCCTTTTTGTTTTTCGGATCGATCGCCGAGAACATCGCTTATGGCAGACCGAATGCGACGCGTGAGCAAGTGATAGCGGCGGCGAGGGCAGCGAAGGCTCACGATTTCATTTTGAGGTTAGCCGACGGATACGATTCGTTGGTTGGAGAGCGAGGGCAGTCGTTATCCGGAGGAGAGCGGCAGCGGATCTCGATCGCTAGAGCGTTGCTGACTGATCCACGGATTTTGATTTTGGACGAAGCGACCTCAGCGGTGGATACCGAGACCGAGCGAGAGATTCAAGAAGCACTCGATGTGTTGGTTCAAGGTCGCACGACGATCGCTATCGCGCACCGGATCAGCACGTTGCGGAAAGCGAACCGAATCATCGTTTTGGAGAAGGGGCGAGTAACAGAAGTCGGCTCGCACGAGGAGTTGTTGTCGCTTAAGGGAACTTATTATCGTCTCAACCAGGCCCAGGGCGAGGGTGCGTAGAGGGGCGATTTTTAGGGTGCGTAACGCCAGTTCTTTATGTAGTCGATCAAATCGGCTAAAGCCGCGTTGTTGAGTTGAGCTTCGAAGCCCTCGGGCATCAGAGATTTGCCGCTTGAGACAAGCGTTTCGATCTGCGATTTCGGTAGTGACACATTGGGTTGTTGTTGGGTATTGAGCAGAATGTGTTGGCTGGATTCTTCTCGGATGATTCCATCGTAGACCGTGCCATCGAGCATGCGGACCGAGACACGGAAGTATTGGTTATCGATGGCTCTGTTCGGATCGAGGATGGATACAAGTAACTGCGCCGGAGATTGCGTTCGTGAATCGGAAATGTCTGGGCCGAGGTTGACTCCCACGTTATCGATTCGGTGACAAGCAGCGCAGTGTTGGGCGAAAAGTTGCTTGCCGTTTTCTCGATTGGTTTTCGCTGACGAGCTAGAAGGTACAACTGTGTTAGTTGGGGTATTTGTATTTGGTGGGGGATTGATTAAGCCTTGAGCGGTCAATTCCTTCATCACGTTCTCGACGAGGGTTTGACGATCCGATTGGATTCGGCCGGCGAGAAGTTTTTCGATTCGAGGTGCCGCTTCCCCTTGCACTTGCTTTAACGCTTGGATTTGGTTTGCATCGATGCGGTTATTCGATAGGGTTCCGGCATCCATAGCGTCGAGCCAGCGGTTGAGTTTCTCTGGAGAATTGCGAAAGACTTGGAACATCGCAGATCGCATGGCGGGAGTTTCAGTGTCGTAGCGTTCAAGCATCCAATCGGTGAGTTGAGGATCAGGGTGCTTAGCCCACGCTGCAAGTGCAGCGAGTTTGGTGTCGGGGTCGAGAACGTTGTTTGAAGAGGAGAGGAAAATATTGCGAAGACTCGCGGCGCACAGGCGGCTTTGATCGGGGGTTAGGTGCATGCCGGTCAAGGCAATCCAGTCCTTGCGGAGTTGCTTGGGCCATAGCGGATTGGCAAGTTGGTCGGCGATCGCTTGCCACAACTCGGTTTGGTCGGCGAGCCAAGTTTTCTCAGGTGAGTTCGCGATCCCTTGGGCGATTGCAGCGTGGAGGAGTAGTTGCGGTTCGTCGATCACACGACGCTTGATCTCGTCGTGAGTTTGCGTCCCTTCGGAGGAGTGTTTTGGGTAGTTCGCCAAACGAGCTTGTGCATCGGCAATCCAAATTGCTTTTGTGGTTTGCCAAGCAGAGTTCGAAGGTTGAGCGATGGCGGCGACTAGGCGAGACCAAGCTGTCGTAGAGAAGTTTCTCGTGAGTTGTTTGTTGTCCAGTCGCTTGGAGGCTTCGGTCAGGCAGTTGCATACGAAGGGTTCGAGGGTGCGATGTTGTTGGTGGATTGCCGAGAGAATCATCAACGCGTAGGGGGCGTCTGCGTCATCCAGGGCGCGTTGGACGCTTGAAGCCAGGAGGTTGCCGGACGCTTGAGAATCGGCGGGTGGGGCTGGGAGGAGGGTAAGAAGAGAAGCGGCCGCAAGAGCTTCTTCTCGCGAAGAATTTTCGAGTGCGTCAATCGCGAGATTTGTAAGGTCTTCTAATTGCGATGTGGTGAGACTGATTGGTGCTGGTTCGTTCTGGGTGGAAGCAGATTGATTGGTTGGAGTTTGAATCAATCTATCCGCGAGGCATTTCCAAAGGTGGGCTCGCGATGAGGGCGAAGTCAGCCCGTTCTCTTCGCGAAGAAGCGTGGTGAGGGTAGAGATGTTTTGGTTGTTTCCCAGTAGAGCATCGGCTTCGTTGAGGATTGCTGTGGCGTGCAGGAGCCCTTGGGAGTGTACGCGGCGTGTGGTAGCCGATTGGATGTAAGAGTTCAGTTCGGCGGCGATGGTGGAGAGTTCTGCGCGAGCGTTATCCGTGGCGGATTCAGCGTTGGCGGCGAGCCGTTCGTAGAGGAGGCGTGAGGAGGTCGAGCGGATCCATTGTTGGGGGTGATTGAGCAAATCGATGAGTTCGCTGGAGGAGCGTTTTCGGAGCGGATTGTTGCGAAGCTCCTTGAATATAGGATCGAGGAATATAGGATCGAGATTGGAAGTCTTGTCGTCAACGACGCGATAGATTCGGCCGGCGCGATCGCCCCATCGTTCATCGGGTCGGACTTTGAGTTCATCGGGAACCCAGTCTGGGTGTTCGATGACTGCGCGGTGCATGTCGACGATGTAGATCCCTCCCTCGGGGCCTTCTTCGAGATTAACGGGGCGGAACCAAGGATCTGTGCTTGCGAGCCACTCGCTGTCTCTCGAGGGTTCCTCGGGGATCGATTTGCCTTGAGCGCGTCCCAAAGCGACGCGATGGACCAGCGAGCCGGTGGGTTCGCAGGTCAGTGCATGGCCGAGGGATGCGGCTGGCAAGTGATGGCTGTGACTGACAAGCAGTCCGCAAGCGGCGGTGAATTGTCCGGCGTGTAGATTAGAAGTCGTCCAAGCGGAGACAAGAGGGTGGACCGTCGAGCGTTCTCCTGGTGGAAGAACAGGGGCAGTCATAGGGGCGAGACCGACCAAGGGGCTTTTGGCTGCGAGCCAAGGTTCGATCAGAACCGCGTCGCATGGGTTGCGGTTCGAGCAGAAGTAGCGGTTACCGAAACGATCGAAAGCCATACCGAATTGAGAAGGGCCAGCGACTCCCCTGCCCTGTTTACGGATCCAGTCCCATTGCAGATCGCTGTTCGCAAGATTGGTTGTTGTCTGGTTGGGTTCCGCGATCGATTTGTCGGTGACTTGAGCGCTGCGTAGGCCGTTCGCGACGTAGAGTTTTCCATCGATTCCGAAGTCCGGGTCGTTAGCGCGAAGTTGCTGATTTTCTTGAGCGAATCCGCCGAGCCATTCAGTCCGTTCATCCGCGAGACCATCGCCGTTTGTATCGCGCAGAAACCAGAGGCTTGCACCGGAGGTGACAAGCAAGCCATCGCGATGGAGTTGTAAGCCGGTTGGGTAGGGAAGTTCATCGGCGAAAAGAGTTACCGACTCGAAGAATCCATCGAGATCTTCATCGCGAAGTTTTTTGATTCGACCGGCGGGGATCTCAGGTCGACGGGTTGGGTAGTCACACATTTCCACGACCCACAAGTCACCTGCGTCATCGAAACGGATTGCGACCGGATCGATGCAGTTAGGTTCGGAAGCCACGAGTTCGATTTTGTTTCCGTTTTGGATTTCGAAGTGCTTCAATGACTCCTTGGGGGAGATTACCGTGTCGGGACCTGCGTGTTGCACTTGTTCGATGGTATGGGTTGCCGGTGGTGTGGGTGTATATAGCTTTTGGATCAGGGAAGAGAGTTGTTCGACGACTCGAGCTTCGGTGTCTGGAGCAAGGCAGCTAGTTCGAGCGCGCCATGTAGTGTATCCGCCGAGTGGGAATTGGTCGGCGGGTGGCAAGTAGCCAGCAAGGTCGTTCGCTAGTCCGATGTTGAGGGTGAAGGGAGCTGGGCTGTTACGGCGAACAGCTAGTCCGGTAGCGGTAAATGTTTCGGTTGGGTAAGCGGCGATCACCATGTCACCCACGCGGAGAGCTTGGAGGGGCAAGTTTCGCGTTGGGGGCATTTCCGAGAGGAGCACTGTTTCTCGCGCGTAGTTTTCTTCGAGGGTAGTTGGAAGTCGATCAGCGAGTTTCGATTGCACGTAGGCTTTCGCGGCCGCGAGTTCGTCTTGGTCTGCTAAACGCACGTTGGCTTCTATGGTTTCGAAGGCTGCGTTGAGGGTTGGTGCAGAGTCGTATTTGGCGTTGGGAAGAGCATCGAGGATTTTCGAAGCCACGTATTTACCGACTTCGTGGTAGTTAAATGGTTTTGCAGGTCGGCTGAAGTCGATGCAGTTCGTATCCCCACTCGTGCCGTTGGCCATGATAGCGACGAAGGAGTCCGGCGAATCGGGTCGAAGTTCGCGGGCGAGTTCTTTGACGACAACGCCGAAGTAATCCGATGAGATCGCCGGTGCGCCGGCATAGTGTGTGGAGAAGGAGGCTAGGAGTGCGAGTGGAGATCCGTCTGTGGAGCGAATCGCAAGGATCGGGATTGTGGGATCGACTTCGGAGGTTTGCCGGATCTTGAATGGAGAGTCATGGCCGGGGTTCATCGCAACGATGTTCGAGTCGCGGCCGCTGAACAGGACACCGGATGCTTGGCCGGGCTCCATGATCCAGCGTCGGCAGTAAACGAAGCGATCGGCATGTGCGACGGCGTAGCCAACCTGAGCTGGAGTGCGTTTGTTGTAGGCATTGATGATTGCTTGGGCGATGCGGTTGGGGAGTTGCAAAGCATAATCCGATTGTGCAGGAGTGCCGTGTGCTCCCATGGCAGCGGGTGCGGAGTGAGTGTGGGTAGCGCTGATAAGGATTTGTTCGGGGCGAAGCGGGGTTTTTTCACTGACGATTTGTTTGGCTTGGTTGACGATATCGGCGGGGATTCCGAGGCTATCGACGACGCACAGAGCGATAGCTTGGGACGGTGATTGCTCGAGGACGAGAGCACGGGCGAAGAGGGAATCGACGACGCGATCAGAGCGGATGGCGGCAATACCGCCGCTTACCCAAACCGGGAATGCAAGCGGGTCGATATTTTGGGCGTGAGCACCGGCGAGGAGGTGGGGTGGGGATTGCGGAGGAGTTTCGTATGCGGGTGCGGGGGCGCTTGTGGGGAAGGAGATGAAGAAAGCGAGCAGGAGGGGAAGGAGTTTATTGTTTCGCATGATGGGCCCGAGTTTGGGGGCGGGAGGTTGGTAGGTGGGAGTTGTTCAGTATAGCGAAGGAAAAGTTTGGGATTTGATGCGGCATTGGATGATTACGATTTGGGGGGGGCACCGGAGTGCTTGCGCACTTCCGCTTCGATTGGATGCGGTTCACCGGAGTGCTTGCGCACTTCCGCTTCGGTTGGAAGCGGGGGGGGCGTTTTGAGCAAAAATGGGGCTCCGGTCCCGTTTGTATACCGATCGCGAAACGGGTGAGGTTTTCGTATTTGGGATAGGCGTAAGTCGTTTGGTGGTGGTTGGTTGCGCGGTCACCACCCTCACCCCCCGGCCCCCTCTCCCGCCTGCGCTCGTTGTACCACACATCGCATTTTGTTTGCTAGCGTTCGCAGGTGATAATTTCCGAGGGCGGACTGGACTTTACCGAGCTA
>CAIJIZ010000578.1 GCA_903820735.1 uncultured Pirellula sp. | reverse complement strand
TGGAGCTCTTATCGTTCGCACGAGCGATCGATCGAGCAGAGTATCCGATATTTAAAGAATCTCTTAGCGGTCAACCCAGAGTGTCAGTTTCACTACGTCTTGGGAAACCATGATGCACTACCCGGTTTCACGCAGCGACTGGAGCAACTCGCCGGTAGCAATCCGAAGTTGCAATGGCATCCGCACTTACTCCGAATAGGATCGAGTGTGTTTCTCCACGGGGATATCATCGATTCGAAGATACCGCTTGAAGCGGACTTTCATGAGTTGCTCGATGCTCGGAGGCTTCGAAGCGAAGAGCGGGCTTTGCCTCACCCGTTGTATCATTCACTTTACGATGCAGCGGTGCAAACGCGAATCCACCGCGCAGTGGCACACTTTGCGAACTCGAATCGTAAAGTCATGACGCAAGTCTCAGACTATTTAAGCTGGGCTAAACAAGATCGTGCTGCTGGGGTCGAGCAAGTCTACTTCGGACACACGCATCGTCCCGTCGATCGGTTGCGATATTCAGGACTCGAATTTCACAATCCAGGAGCGGCGATCAAAGGCTTGCCGTTTCGCATCCTGCCAGTAGATCTTCCCGTAGATCTTCCAGTGGGCCTTCCTGTAGATCTTACCGGGGATTTGCCGACAGATGTACCAAGGGCTACTTCTTAACTCTTCCGGTCTTCGGGTGAACGTCGATCGCGAGCGATTCGTGTTGGTCAACGTAGAAAACGAATCCATTAAACATTTCATCGACGGTTTGAGGTCCATACTCTACGGTTGCATTGGGGTCTGGGTTGTAGGGATTGAAGGATGAATTGTCGAAGTGCGCAATCGCTTCGATTGCCGTCCCTTTCGCAAGCTGCTTTGTACCGGGGGCTAGTTCATATCCAAGTTGCCATTCGAAATTGTAGTTCGGGATTTGAAGCAAGGTTTCGCGTGAGCCATCGTGATGGTTCGCATAGAATGTCATGTCCCTTCCTCGGACATGCATGTGGGTGAAGAGTCCGAGCAAGTCTGCGTCATGTTGGAGGATATGTTTCGCTTCGATTCGGTATGCCGGGTCGCCTGGCGGTATTTTCCAACCGCGAGGATCGAGAACGAAATGATGGAGTTGTTTACGAATCTGTTTCTTTGGGAATCTCAACCCGACTTGGATTCTGCATTTCTCTTCCTTACCTGTTGTGGTGTAGTGGATTTGGAGTCCAAGAGCAGCACCTGCGGGGATTCTGTAAGCCACCGAGTTCTCGAAACGTCCAAGATCCATCGGTTGGCCCCCTGGGACATATCCGGTGATGAATGTCTCTTCGCTGGCACCTTTGCTGGTAGCGTAAGCCATGTTGCAATGGTGGACGACGGCTGAATTCAATGGTCGGATTTCGAAGGCTTCTACCCACGTCTCGCCGAGGAAGAGGTGTGGTAGCACCACGTACTTGTATGGGACGAACCCGGTTGCGGGAATGGTATGCTGCTCGATAGTAGTAAGGATCAAATCGGGGGTTCCGATACGCCAAGGAGTCTCGACGAAGCTTGGTGGCACTGGTGCTTTGGCCGGATCACCTTCGGCTCGGCGGGAATCGAGCCATTGCAGGAGAGTCCTTTTCGCACCGGGTTTCAGTGAGCGATTGTTTTGAAACGTACCGTGAGTTTTTGTTGCATACCAAGGTGGCATCGATTCGTCGCGGACGACATCCGCAATCATCTCGGCATGTGCAAGACAATCTTCATAGGTCAAGAGCGAGAATGGGGCAGCGGTTGAAGGTCTGTGACAAGGCGTACACGATTCGAACACGATCGGTGCAATATGTTCGTGAAAGGTCCACTGATCGCCCGGTGCCGGTACCGGAGCTTGTTTAGGTTCCGCACTTTGAGATTTCCCTTCGGCGAGTGCGTTCTCATCTTGGTTGGGGAATGTGATCAAGCATCCATCGACGGGCGTCTGCGGTACGCTAACGGCTTTACCTTCGAGGACTTCATCGAGAGCAAGCCGAAGGTCGGCTCGCGTCGCCGAGGGTCTGGCTCCACCTAATCGAAATTGGTCGTCGAATCGACCTCGGTAGCATATCTCGGATTCTTTGTTGAGAATCACAAATTCCGGAGTTCGTTGCACACCGAGTACCACTGCGCTGCGAGCTTCGTAATCTTTGACGAAACTCCATGGAGCATCGTATTCGATCGCTTGGCTTGCCATCGCTTGGAGCGTATCGTTTGGTCCGACGTTGATGCACAGAAAAGCGACATCTTTCAAGATGTACTGAGCATAGAGTTCTTTGAGTTTCGGAAGGGTTTTATTCACGATGGGGCAATCGGTGGTCGTGAACATGATCACCGTTGCGCGATGAGCGCCGAGCTCTGAGAACTCGCGGGTGACGCCTCGAATATCCTTGAAACTCAATGTCTCGATCTTGGTCCCGATGCCAGCGATTTCGGTGGGATCCGGTTCGAATCCATGGGCACTGGGTTGGGCCCCTGAAAAGCAGACTGCCAGGCTAAGGGATAACCAAGGCAAAGCGATTTGCAAGGGATGAGGAAAACGTTTCATGCAAGTTCCCAGTAGCGAATGGAGTCGAAGGTAGCGATCGGGTTTGAGCGTAGTTCCTACCTTGGAGTTCAATTATACTACCAACTGCCCGTATTTGGTCTTCAATGTGGTTGGGTAATTCGAAGCTATTCGACAAGAGTATGTTTTGGAGAGCGAAAGAGGAACCAAATGGGTTTGGAAATTGATTGTCCAAGGGGGTTTGGATGTTTACGCAAACGGTCGAATACGCGTTGCGCGCGGTGGTACATTTGGCAGCGAGCGCCCCGGAGACACGGCACAACAGCGAATCGATAGCGCAGAGCACCAAAGTACCGAAGGCTTATTTGTCCAAGGTGCTCAAGCAGTTGGTATCACATGGCATCATCGACTCGAACCGAGGTGCTGGAGGTGGATTTCGGTTGACTAGAAATCCGGAGAAGTTGACGGTACTCGATGTAGTCAACAGCGTCGAACCTATTCAACGTATTACGACATGCCCGCTGGGGCTTCGATCGCACGCAAAGCAGCTTTGTCCGTTGCACTGCAGGATGGATAAAGCCATGGAGAGCATCGAAGTCGAGTTGGGTCGAACGACGATTGCAGAAGTGCTTGCCGACCCGAGCACCAGCAAACCTCTTTGCGATTTCCCGATGAGTAGTAAATCGCAGGCTCACGCAAAGAAGTAAAGACGCAAAGCAGGATAGGGACAGAGAATTGTTGCTGTAGGATACGTGGTGCCTTAAACGTGGTGCGGTCCTTTACGTGGTGCGGTCCTTTACGTGGTGCGGTCCTCCCGGGCCGCAAACACGAGCGCAGCGAGGCGTCAAGTTGCGTGCAGGTTGCGCATGAGTTTCGCGGACTGCGGGCCGGGAGACCCACACCACGATTAGGGCCGCAATTACGAGCGCAGCGAGGCGTCAAGTTGCGTGCAGGTTGCGCATGAGTTGCGCGGACTGCGGGCCGGGAGACCCACACCACCATTAGGGCCGCAATTACGAGCGCAGCGAGGCGTCAAGTGCGCGCAGGTTGCGCGTGAATTGCGCGGACTGCGGGCCAGGAGACCCACACCACGAGAGACCCACACCACGAGAGACCCACACCACGAGAGACCCACACCACGAGAGACCCACACCACGAGAGACCCACACCACGAGAGACCCACACCACGAG
>CAIJIZ010000577.1 GCA_903820735.1 uncultured Pirellula sp. | reverse complement strand
CTTCTGCTGGACGAACCGCTTGCTCACTTACAAGAATCGCTCAAGCATCCCATCCGCCAAGTGCTTCAGCGCTGGATCACCCAAAACTCGATCGCTTGCCTTTACGTCACCCATGACTCTCAAGAAGCAAGCGAATTAGCGGAGCGCATCACTGTCATAGACCAAGGACATATGCTTCAATCTGGTAGCCCAACCGAGCTCTATCGTTCACCTAATTGCCGAACGGTCGCCGAGCTATTTGGTCGCCCGTGCATCGAGTGGTTTTCTATTCCTCATCCGATCGGGCTTCGCCCACAAGATTGGATCCCCATCACATTCCCCGAGGAACTCGCAGGCTTATCGATCGCTGAAGGAACCACGACGGGGCTGACGCATATCGAGGCGGATCGTGCTGTAATTGCCCGAGGGATCATTCGCAGTATTCGGCAGATCGAAAGTTCCCTGTGGATCGAACTCGTTACGGGATCTGATTCCACCCCTGGTTCTAATCCAGAAAAATCGCGTGGTTTGGCAGCAACGAGCATGCCGACGATTGTCCGACCTACCAATGAAATCAGCCAGTTCGCTGTGGGCGAACTGGCTGCATTTATCAATCGCTCGATCATCGAGCTACCTGCAGTAAGTACAAACTGATTACTGGTTGTTTGTAAAAGGTTGCGTCCAAGCTTGCTGCTTTTGTTCCTTCCAAACGGGATCTTCGGGTGCCAAGCTCGAAGTGATGACCGCTCGGACGATCGTCTCACCCTTCTTCAGAGTGTAGGAGCTTCGCAATTGCTGGGTTGCTTCCCCAACTCGTCCGATATCTTCGGGTTCGCCGTCCACGTCTGTAACTAAGTACTCCGTCCAATAGGTCACACCGTCTTGCGGATCGATTTCCACCGACAGCGTTTTAGTCTCGTTGTCCCATTGAACATCTTTCAAACTAACTCCGCTTGAAGAGTAGAAATCACCCGCTTTCATCGCGCGGATCAAATGCTCGGGGGTCAAGAACTTGGCGCGGACCATCACCCAGCCACGGCCTGGGCGACTTCCTTCTTTCCCATGATACTCGTGCGAATCATCGGTCCCGACTCCGTACAGAATAGAGCCCCCAAGCTTGTTGACTCGCAAATGATTGGCCAGATCCCACATGCGCTCGATGCCCGGGTTCTCCGCATTTCCCAAATGATTGACTCCAGGGTGTCCGTTGTAGACTTCGAAGAATCGTTCGGCCATCACGGCGGCCAAGTCTTCGAAGGTGATCCCGTACTTGAAGTTTGGGTGGTTCAAATGGGGAAGAATTTCACGACCTTTAGCCTTTTCCTGTTCCAGCACCGCTCGCAGGTTGTTCTCCATCGTCTCGCGAACTGTCTTACCACCGAGTGGCTTGATCAGCTCGTCGAGATTCGTCGCGTTCATGTGAACCGGATGGCCTTCTGCACTATCGGTGATCTCTTCGGCAGGGATCAAGATAAACTCATCGTGACGTTCCAGGAGATATCGGTACTCATCGAGCGGCTTGAGTCGTACAGCATATTTCTCTGAACCGGGTTCGCCTCGCGTCTCCACCCAAGATTTACCAAACCGCGCCAAGTACTTCTCGAAGGCTTGGCCATGGCTTCGAGACTGCACCTTCTCAACCTCCATCCACTTCTGTCCAGATTGCAGGGTATTGTGATCGGAAATTGCCAAAAAATGGTATCCCTTTTGGCGATACCAATCGGAGATCATTTCGGGAAAATCATTTCCGTCGCTCCACAACGAATGGGTGTGCAGATTCCCTTTCCACCAGCGTGCAGAAGGCTCATTGCTTCCTTGCGTTTCTGCCTGAAAGCCGTAAATGGACGAATTGCCCCACATCGCAAGCGCGGTGAAGAGAACTCCCAACCGGATGATTGAGAAAACCGAACCGAGGTATTTCATGACTTTTCCTTTGTTAAGCGTATGGATTTCGGTGATTTTGGTCTCGCACCGTCTTCCGTTATACTAAAGCCTCTATACTTTAAAGCGTCTATACTACCGCAAACCTGTCGGTAAAAAACTAGTTCGTAAATCAGGCATCCCAGCAGGCATTACGGCTCCCGTGGCGAGTCGGAACATCCATCACCCAATTTAACCTTCGACCATCGATTTCATGTATCCCAATCAAGCCGCACGATCTGTATGCCATGTGATCCTGATGGCCACTGCGCTGATGTGGGTTTGCGACGATCGGTTTGCAGTCGCTCAAACGCAACCTAGCCAAACGCCCCCTGCGAATTCCACTTCCGATACACAAAGCGTTTCGCGTGAGGAATTGCTCGGTTGGATTCGCGATCTCGATAGCGATCAATTCGCCGACCGTGAAGCCGCCCAGAACCATCTCAACCGCGACCTCACCAACGTCTTGCCTGAACTGATCTCGATTATCGAGAATTCCGAAGGTGGCTCATCGGCTGGACTACTCCAGTTTCTAGGTTTCATCGGCCAAGATGCATTAAGCGAGCAAGGGCGTCAAGCGTACGACTGCCTTCAAAGGGTCGCCGCCTTGAGGACAACGCAACGAGCCATCGTCGCACAAAAGATCCTTGAGGGAATCCGAATCCAGATGCGAGATCAAGCCAACGAACGGCTGAACGCCTTGGGGGTGACTTGCGAAGACCGTCAACTCTCCGTCCTGACGCAGCTTCGCCCCGTCCAGAACGCGTTGGTAATCGATGAAAAATTCACCGGAAATGCACAGGATCTTCAATTGCTACCGTGGCTCTTCGACGTCAAGTTCGCCAAGATCGAAGGCTCGAAAATAACGCCAGCGATGCTTGAACAAGTCATTCGCATTCCGAACCTTCGAAGTCTTCAAATCGTGGAAACCAATCTTCAAAGCCAAGACCTTGCTCCGCTGCGCACCGCACCCGACCTTGAGCTGCTCGAGATTCTCTACTCACCCGTCGATGACAAATGCATCGATGTATTAGAACAAACTCCTATCCTTGGCGATCTCCAACTTTTTGGTACCGAAGTGACAGCCGCCGGGGCAGAGATCCTAAAGACGAAAATAGAAACTGCAAACGTGTTCGTCGGTCGCGGCGGGTTCCTGGGAATCACCTGTGAACCTAGTTCGCTGGTGATTCAAGAGGCATTGAACGACGGTCCTGCAGCTAAAGCCGGCATCCTGCGCAACGATAAGCTTAAAAAAATCGATGGCGTTCCGATCTTCAACTTCGAAGACCTTCGCAAGCAGCTTGCGAAATCCGCAGCAGGTGAAAAAGTTCTTGTGGAGTACGATCGGCCGATTATGTCGATGAAGCGACGCGAGCAAAACCAACCCGATGGGTTACCCCCCAATGGTCTTCCACCGAACGCACTCCCAGGCCGCCAATTCGGACTTCAATTCGAAGGTTACGAAACCAAAGAAGTCGAAGTAGTGCTTGGAAAAAGACCTTCCGATGTCAATCGCTAAAGTCGAATATGGCTATGCCTAAAGAGCCACTCGCTAAAGAACCACGCGAAACACTCAACGCGATCGGTCAACAAGCGGTTGCATGGTACCGCACGAAACATCGCGATCTTCCTTGGAGACGCACGCGCAATCCGTACCACATTTGGATCAGCGAGTGCATGTTGCAACAGACCCAAGTCGCGACTGTAATCCCTTACTTCCAAAAGTTTCTGCTTCGTTTCCCTGACGTCGAGTCCCTAGCTGCCGCAGAGCTCGACGAAGTCTATCAACTCTGGGCAGGACTCGGATATTACCGGCGTGCAAGGCAGCTTCATGCGGCCGCACAAAAAGTGGTTGAAACCAACTCCGCACCTTTTCCGAACAACGTCGATGATATCCTCGATTTGCCAGGTATCGGGAAATACACCGCACACGCGATCGCTTCTTTTGCTTTCGATTCTCCGTGCGGGATCGTCGAAGCGAACACGCAGCGACTCTATGCGAGGCTCATCGGATGCAAATCCCCGATCTCTAGTTCATCCACGCAGAAAACACTCTGGGAGTATGCAACCTCTCTTGTGAAGGCTTGGGCTCTACCTAGCGGAGAGTTGAATCAAGCTCTGATGGAGATCGGCTCGCAGGTCTGCAAACCTAAAGACCCGTTGTGCAGTGTTTGCCCCCTTCAATCCTACTGCACCGCCTATCGGCTTGGCCAAACCGATACGATCCCGCCTCCCAAAGAAAAGAAAGTCATTACGCCGCTGCGTGAGACCGCGTTGTTACTGCAAGCCCCGGATGGGAAATGGATGCTCAGGCGTTGCAAGCCATCGGAACGCTGGGCGGGTCTTTGGGATTTCCCACGCTACGATACGACCGACTCCCAGAGTGACCAGCAAGCCGCACAGATTGCGATCGATCGATTCCACGAAAACTATGGAGTGCAATTATCGATCATCCGCAAGTGCACGGAACTACAACACTCCGTGACACGCTACCGCATTCGTCTTGATTGCTACCAAGCGGCACTGCCCAAAAAGCTGACCACTGCACAGCAACAACAACTTTTCGGCAAAGCGCGATCGGAAAAGTCACAAAGCGATGAAGCTTCAACGCAACCTCAATCGACGGGGCAGGGCAGGGGGGCTAACATTCTCAAAGAGGCCACCCCCGGGCGTAAAAGCGAGATCAACAACAGAGTGATCGATGTGAAGCCGGAGAGCGAGAATGACGTCGACGAGCTCGCTTGGCTCCCCTTGAGTGAACTGCGCAACATCGCGTTATCTTCGTCGGGAAGAAAACTCTGCAAGTGGCTTGAGTCGGCAAGCTAACGCGGCGTGCGAGTAACAACACGGCGTGCGGATAACTTCGAACACTTTTGGCAGTTGCACAGGGAAGCTATTGCACAGGGAGGCAGTTGCACAGGGAGGCAGTTGCACAGGGAGGCAGTTGCACAGGGAATGGCTGTAGGACTGCTCTGTGCACTTGCACCGATTCCCTACACCGATTCCCTATGCGAGGTCTTCGATCATATCGAGCGCGGCGCGACGCACAGCATCTTGCCACCGAGACTCACGGCCGCTTTGGGATCGGTATTTCGCTTGCTCATACGCGAAGATGATGCCACGGGAACTATTGACGATTGCACCCAAACCACGCGAATCGAAACCGAGTTTTACGTCTGCTGCTGCACCACCTTGCGCTCCGTAACCTGGGATCAATATCCAAGTGCTTGGCATCCTCTGACGCATCTGTTCGAGCTCGGCAGGATAAGTCGCACCGACGACGGCACCGACATCGCCATATCCAAGCTCACCGCGAGTTTTGGCAGACAAGCTTTCGACTAGGTCCGCGACTCTTTGCGAAATTGTTCCGCCGCTTTGCATTTCTAAATCTTGAATGAAACTGCTTCCGGGATTCGAAGTCTTGACCAACACGAAAATCCCCGACTGAGACTCTGCGCACCGTTTAGTGAAAGGTTCCAGCGTATCGGCACCGAGGTAGGGATTGACCGTCAATGCATCGGCTCCCCACGGGCTCCATGCAGAGGTTCCTTGCAAGCCTGACCCGAGATATCCGGCAGCATAAGCTGCGGCTGTCGTACCGATATCCCCTCGCTTCGCGTCCATCAACACCAACAAGCCGCGTTTCCTCGCATGAAGCACCACGCGATGCAAGACGACCATTCCCCAAGGACCTAACTCTTCGAAGAAAGCTGCTTGCGGTTTGCAAATCGGAACCAGATCGCAGACTGCATCGATCACTTCACAACAAAACATCTCTACGGCTTGTGAGATTCGCTGTGGATCTTGCGCTGCCCCGTTCTCGGCACCACCAGCCGAAACCAGATCCCGCTTGAGCCCTTCAGGCAGCGAAGCGACGCGTGGGTCTAATCCAACGCATACCCCGTTCTTCTTCGCTAATACAGCCTTTGCCAAACGCTCTCCGAATGAACAACGATCTTCCATCTGTTTTTCCTTTTGCGAAACTATGTTGGGGGCAGGATGTGTCTTTGCGGCTTGGCTCGTGCTCAGTGAAACGGTGTTTGGTAGTACGGGCACGGGCACGAGCACGAGTACGAGTAGCTAGACGAGCAAATTATTGCACCGGAGTCATCACTTCTGATCGGAGAGCATCGCAGGGGGACTCTTAGCGGGGTTTGCTCACGGCTTCTTCTCTTGTGCTGGCTCACTGGGCTTAATCGGCTCACTGGGTTGCTGCGGTTCACTGGGTTGCTCTTCGATTTTCTTCTCTGGCAGAAACTCCAAAACTCGTTTTGGAACTTCGACCTTCAAATGTTTCGGCAAGGCGTCAGCCCCATCCGAACTTGAAGCG
>CAIJIZ010000576.1 GCA_903820735.1 uncultured Pirellula sp. | reverse complement strand
TGATGTGCGTGTTTATCCCTTGTATCTTCATCTCGGGAATCACGGGACAATTCTTCCGGCAATTCGCTGTTACCATCGCCGTCTCGACGTTCTTCTCCGCAGTCAACTCGCTGACCCTCAGTCCCGCTCTCTGCGCGGTGCTGCTGAAACCCAAAGCTCAACAAACCGACCCGCTATCGAAAGTGCTCAACGCGCTGCTCGGTTGGTTCTTTCGAGGGTTCAACAAGTTCTTCGCTTGGACGTCCAACGTCTACGCTGGCAGTGTCTCGCGACTCGTCACCGGTCGAGCCCTGGTTATGCTCCTCTATGTCGGACTCCTCGCGGCGACTTATTACGGGATGACCCGGACTCCAACCGGGTTTATTCCAGCTCAAGATAAAGGCTATCTGCTTGTGGACGTTCGCTTGCCCGACTCGGCATCCTTGGAACGATGCCGAGAAGTCATGGATGAATTTGAAAAACTCTGCGGCGAAATCCCAGGTGTCGATCACACGATGGGTGTAACGGGACAATCCTTCGTTCAAAATGCAGTCGGCTCGAACTTCGGTAGTATGTTCGTGATCCTTGAACCCTTCCACCATCGAGAAGAAGCAGAGAAGAAAGCTCAAGTCATCGCGGGGAAAATTCGCAAGCTCGGAGCCCAAGGGATCGACGAAGGAATCGTCTCGGTCTTCGGACCACCTCCCGTCGATGGTATCGGTAGCGCAGGTGGCTTCAAACTCATGCTGCGCGATACTGGTAACCTCGGGTTGGCGAACCTTCAATCGGTCGCTGACGATGTTTCGGTCGCAGGATCGAACGAACCGGGTATCCTGGCAATGATCAACGGCTTCCGATCGAACACTCCGCAAATGTACGTCGATATCGATCGAGAAAAAGTCAAAACGCTCGGCGTACCTTTGCAAGATGTTTTTAATACACTCCAAGTTCAACTCGGGGGTGCTTACGCGAACGATTTCAACCAGTTCGGAAGAACTTGGCAAGTCAACGTGCAAGCCGATCCGCAGTATCGCCGAACACCAGAACAAGTCGGACAATTCAAAGTCAGAACCTTGTTGCGACAGATGGTTCCTCTCGCGACCTTCGCGAACATCCGCGAAACACTCGGTCCGGCGATGGTCACTCGCTACAACGGGGATGTCGCCGCGTCGATCAACGGTGCGACCGTCCCCGGCCTGAGTTCCGGCGACATGGTCAACAGCGTACAACGTATTCTTGATCAAAAACTACCCAACGGGATAAAACCTGAATGGACCGAATTGACGTACCTGCAACTTCAAGCCGGTAATACGGCACTCTTGGTCTTCGGTATGGCTGTTGTCTTGGTATTCTTGGTGCTCGCTGCTCAGTACGAAAGCACCATTCTTCCGTTGTCCGTAATCTTGGTGGTACCGATGTGTTTGCTCTGCTCCGTAGCGGGGGTTGCCATGGTCGGACTCGATATCAATATTTTCGTTCAAATCGGTTTCGTCGTGCTAGTAGGTTTGGCGAGCAAGAACGCGATTCTTATCGTCGAGTTTGCTAAGCAATTGCAGGAGTCAGGAAAGACAGGTCGCGAAGCTGTGGTCGAAGCGTGCCGCATGCGGCTGCGTCCCATCATGATGACATCTTTCGCGTTTATCCTCGGGGTTATCCCATTGGTACTCGCAAGCGGTGCAGGATCTGAGATGCGCAAGACTCTGGGCATCGCCGTTTTCTCCGGAATGCTCGGAGTGACCTTCTTCGGTATCTTCCTAACCCCCGTCTTCTATTTCCTTATCGCCGGCACTCGCCAAATGAAAGCGATTCCAAAGGATCAGCCAATGAATGGGTCCGAAAGTGCCGGACACTAAGAACGTTCGCTCGTCGCTTTACGAACCCAAATCCAACGAAGCCCTGACAACAGAAGAATAGATCTCGATGAACATCGCCTCGATAAGAAATATCCGCTGGATCGCAAGTGCATGTGTTGTTCAATGCATGCAACGGTTCGTTGCGGTTTCCCTATTAAGTTTGTTTTGCGCGATGCATTCGCAAACAGTTTTCGCACAAACAATTGATCGCGAGAAGCTCATTCGAGAGCAAACGTATTTCGACAATCAAGATTGGGATTGGTTCGTTGAGAATATCCCTTTCTTTGATTGTCCAGATCCAGACATACTCACGACCTATTACTATCGTTGGGAGTTGATCACAAAGCATCTAACGTACGGAAATCCAGATACGGGGTACTTGTTCACGGAATTCATCGATCGACCTTTCTGGTCTGGTGCCTACGGTGCGATCAGTTGCCCGGCTGGACATCAGTTGTACGAGGTCAGGTGGTTGCGCAAAAACCGTATCGCGGCTGACTATGCAACGTATTGGTTGCAGACCCCAGGCGCTCAGCCAAGAAACTACTCGACTTGGTTAGCCGACAGCGTATTAGCTCTCGATGCGATCCACCCAGATCCAAAACTCATCGAACGCTTGCTGCCAAAACTCATCGAGAACTACGAGGGATGGAAGCGACGGCATTTTGATCCTTCTGTCGGTTTGTTCTGGCAAACGGGACATGACGATGGAATGGAGTTCAACATCGCTAGCCGTCAAACGCAAGATATCTTGCGCGGTGCACCGAGTTATCGCCCAAGCTTCAACGCTTATATGTGGGCTGATGCCAAGGCCATTGCTCAAATGGCACAACGCCTGGGGCAAATCGAAACGGCACAAAAGTACGAATCTTTTGCCGATGCGTTGCGAAAGACCACGATGGAGAAACTGTGGGATCCGAAACGGAAATTCTTTTTTCCGATGTTTAAAAACGATGAGAACCGCGATGGTTACGACATCTCCGCCGGAACGCTCGTTTACGAAGAAGGTCGATTCGCGGGTGATTCCCACGGCCGCGAATTGATCGGTTACGGTCCCTGGCAGTTCGGAATGATCGAACCCTCTGCCGCTTCTGATGTCGCTACGTCCGATGTTGCCACGCACGATGTCGCCACGTACGATGTCGCTTGGGCCAAGCTCATGGATCGAGACGGCTTTTATGCCGATTATGGGCCAAGCACCGTCGAACGAAACGACCCAATGTTTCTGTTGCAGAACAGCTGCTGTTGGTGGTCTGGGCAATCATGGCCCTATGCCACCACTCAAACGCTCAAGGCCCTAGCGAACTTGCTTCAGTCCCGGAACACCCCTTGGGTTTCGCCAGAAGACTACGTCGAACTGCTACATATTTACGCCAAGTCACATCGCAAGGATGGGCGACCGTATTTGGCCGAAGCCCTCCATCCGGACACAGGGTCCTTCGAAGGACACGACGGATACAACCACAGTGAGCATTATTTCCATTCCGGTTTCTGTGACTTGGTCATCACCGGTCTTGTAGGAATCCAACCCACCACTGCAAACAGTCAAAAGGCGAACTCCATCGAAGTTCGGCCCCTTGCACCGAGTTCGTGGGATTACTTTGCACTCGATGGGTTGATGATACAAGGTCATGAAGTAAGTGTTGCATGGGATCGAACGGGTACGCACTATGGCAAAGGCCAAGGGCTACGGATTTACGTCGATGGAAAACTGGCGAAAGAATCGAAGACGCTTGAACCGATCATCGTTGAACTACCGGCGCGAATTGAATCACCGGCGCGAATTGAATCACCGGCAAGTCTCGATGAGAAGTCATCGACGGAGTCGAGCGACAATGTTGCGAGAATGGTCAATCATCTCGTCGGTAACGACGGTTTGTATTATCCGAGGATAACGGCTACTACCACCATGAACGGGACCTCCATCGCTAAACTTCACGATGGGAATTACTGGTATCTACAAAATCCGCCGAATCGCTGGGAAAGCGCTTCGAGCGATGAAGTGCAGATCGACATCGAACTAGGGAAACCTCGCACACTTGATAGCCTTCAAGTCCTTTTGCTCGATGATACGCAAACGCTCAGCGAGGAGTCGCCGAAACCTAACTCGGTCGCCTTGCCACAATCGATCCTTCTTACAGCAATGTCCAACGGCCAGTGGGGAGAACCCATCGCGATGGAGCAAAGCAAACTGCGAGGCAAAAGCCCAACGCGATTCGATCTATCGAGCGAACCGATCGAGAAAATCCGCATACAACTCAAACCGCAGCCGGGTATGCGCGTCGGAATCACAGAAATCGAAGGTTGGGGAAAAGCATCGGTGCCTTATGACATCGCACCTCCACCCACCGGTAATCTTGCATACCGTCCGAGCGGTGCGGAGTTTCCGAAAGCGACTGCTTCCCACAGCGATCGATTCGGTGGAACCCCAGAAAAGTCTAACGACGGAAAAACGGTCTTCGCCCCGAACCCGGTGAATCGTTGGACAAGTTACGAGTCACCCCGCGAGGAGGATTGGCTTGAACTCGATCTTGGAAAAGCCGCATCATTCAACCGAATTGAATTAGCGATTTATGACGACCGAGGGGGGGTACAAGCCCCGGAATCGTATGCTGTTGAGTATTGGGACGACGGGAAATGGGAGCGAGCAGAAGAAGCCGTTTATCGACCGGAAAAACCAGCCGGAAGTCAATGGAACGAAGTCCGATTCAAACCCGTCTCTAGCAGCAAAGTTCGAATCCTCTTCAAACACAAAATGCCAGCGAAGAGTGGGGTGACCGAAGTCATGCTTTGGAGCGATCACTTGTCCCCATCGAGCCGGTAACGTCTCATTTTTTGGCGGAGGGTAGATCGGTGCAGTCCAAGCATGCTTGCTGCTGCCGCTCGGTTCCCTTGTAGGTGATCTAAAACGGTCTTGAGCAATGCTGGTTCCACTACGCCGAGGAACTCGTCGTAGAGCACTCCCGGCAGAGTTTCTTCGGAGTCCGCAGTCGAACCAGTGCCGGATGAATCAATCGCTGATTTCGACGCAAGGTATTCCGTCGTCCAAACGCTTGCGGCCCGTTCAAGCTGCAACTGAGATTCAGGTTGGTTCGAAGGATGATTTGAAGGTGAGGATTCGGCAGGAAGGTCTTCGAGGTGGATCATCCCACCGGAGGATCGCACAGCAGCCTTCTCGACGGTATGGCGTAGCTCACGAATATTCCCTGGCCAGTTTCTCTTCTTAAGCTCTTCGAGAGCTTGTTTCGTAATCCGCACTCCGGCGGGTAAAGATTTTGAATTAAGGAAAATATGAACCATGGATGGGATGTCATCGCGTCGCTCGCGCAGCGGAGGCAGCTCCACGCGAAAGACCTCAAGCTGAGATGCTAGACGCCGATCGAGTTCACCTTCGGCAAGGAGTTTCTTGACGCTATGGCTGGAAGTGAACAACAGTCTGCACCGAAGCTTCTTTGGCTCGGTATCGCCGATACGGCAGAAGGATTGGCTTTCGATTGCTCGGATCAGCCGCAATTGATTCGTTAACGATATAGCACCTACTTCATCGATAAGCACGGTCCCTTCATCGGCGAGTTCAAGCAGACCGGTTCGCAAGGGTTGTAGAGCATCGCTTTCACTTCGGCCAGAACCAAAGAGTTCGGATTCAAACTCGATATCTTTTCCGGGAATCGCGCTGATCATCAACAGGGGCTTATCGCGTCGCTGGCTGAACTTATGGATGCGATCCGCAACAAGGTTCTTGCCGGTTCCTTCCTCACCTTCGATCAAGACGATCGAGTCGATCGAAGCTGCCATCGCAATCTGCTTGTATACGGCTTGCATCGCAGGCGACTTACCAAGGATCGTTTCGGCTTCGGGTAACTCTGCTGCTTGGGAATTCGATCCCTTAAGATCACCACTCGATCCTGTTTCGCGAGACGATTTTTCGCGAGACGATTTGGAGTCACCGTTGGGGATGGTCGCAGGATGCAGGTGCTTCAAAGCCAACGCGCGTTGCACCGACTGCAAAGCGACTTCTAAATCAAAAGGTTTCGTCAGATACTCAAACGCCGATCCTTGTACGGCTTGGACTGCTGTCTTCAAATCCCCAAAAGCTGTCATCAAGATAATTGGGAGGTCAGGAAAGTCCTTCTTGACCCTTTCAAGGAGCTCCAGACCGCTCAGACCCGGAAGACGAATATCGAGCAGCATCAGATCCGGTACGTGCTTTTTCAATGCCTTAATAACCGGCTCGGCCGCCGAAAAAACTTCGACTTGATGGAAGTTCTCTTCGAGATTTGACCGCAACGCCCAACAAATCGCAGGTTCATCGTCGACAATCCAAATGGTGCTCATTAGGCTGTACCTTGTTATGAAAACTGCGTTGGAATGTAGTGATTAGTATGCCCGTCTATTTGCAAGCTTGCTTATCTCTATTGTCCAGCTTGCTTCTCGAACGTCTAGCGTTATTACGCAATCGGCTCGACGAAGCTCATTCTTGTGGTGGACTAATTTTGCTCGCTGAGCGTGCGGAAATTGTCCACTCGAACTCGGTCCAGCCATTGCTGCGTCTCCACTGAAGATCCCCGCCGAGCTGTTTTGCAAGCATGCTTGCGGTGGGCAAGCCAAGTCCGACACCTTCTCGTTTCCCGGTAACAAAAGGGTCGAACATTTGACTGGCAATTGCTGGGTCGGGACCTGGCCCGTCGTCGCGAAGGATCCAGTGGTGCATTTCGTCTTTGGGATCGAATCGGTAAACACACTCGACGATCCCTGATATCTCTCCACTGCTTGCCTCCGCACCCTTCGAAGTTTCGAGATGCGCTTCGATGGCGTTCATCGCAAGATTCAGCAGAGAGCTTACCACGGAGCTACCAGCCGGAACGATTCTTCCAAGATCGATGGTTGGATCTACCGAGTCGCAGCGAATACGCCACTGGAGTTGATGGTGGGAGACGATCGATTGAATGTAACATTCAAGCTGCCGATGAATCTCAGCGATGCTCATCGGTTGATCTTCCACGTGTCGACCGGGGCGGCTAATGGTTAACAGCCGACGGATGGACTCTTCCGCAAGTTGAATTTGTTGGATCGCGAAGGGGATTTCATCGGGAGGGTTTGCGAGTCGTTTCAACATCGTTTGCAATAAGAGCAATGCACCTGCGAGACTATTGCGTAGTTGATGTGCCATGCCGCTAGCCAAGACATTGATCAAGCGAGCACGCTCCGCTTTAGCGATCTCACCTTGAGCCTTATCTAGCTGTTGACTCATCGCATTGATCGTGCGAGTCAGCGAAGCGATCGAGTCTTTGGAACTTGCGTCGCGTGGCCCGGTTCGCGAATCACCCTGTTGGTCAACTCCGTGGCTATAATCACCCTGCGCTATGCGCTGCACTTGACGTTCAAGGAGTTCCAACCGTCGCACCATACGGTTTGCGATCCATAAAGCAGCGATACCTACCGCAAGGGTAGATAGGATACCTGTTGCCATAGGTAACCAGAACGCTTGGGCAGCCCTCTCCAAGCGATCGCGAGGGCTCGTGAGTGCCAGAAGGAAGCGTCGAGTCGAGGTCGTTTCAAAGACTGATTGTGAGGGTGGAAGTTCAATGGCGAATCCGTCGTAACGGTTCAAATCCTCACCCATCACATCGAACAGCTTGTCGGTTACTTCGACGTTGCTGACAATCTGTAGCTTGCAATCCGCGAACTCCCCAATCTGCCCCAAGACCGATTCGGTTAGGGGAAACCGCTCAAGCTTACAAAGTTCAAGCAGGTCGCGCAGTCGAGATTCGGTTGCGATGCGAGCCGATCGAACGGCGTACCGCTGTGCAGAGAAGGTGACGGTCAAGCTGATCAGTAGCAACAGCGAGACGAGCGGGACGAGGAACTGCCGTCGCAACGACCCGAAAAGAAAATCCCGCAAGGTTCCGACTTGCATCTCTGAAATTTCCTTCCTCGCAACCGTTACAGATTCCCCAAGTGGATCGCAGAACGCACCCCTTTGATTCTAGCTTTGGTTTCTCAAAAGAGGATCAGCTGAAGCAGTCGATAGTCGAGAAAGCTCGAAGTGTGTCTTGATTACGCGGTGCCAATGAGGAGTTTTACGATGCGAAACGAAGGAGTTCAGTCGATGAATCCTCGAAATACGATTGCGCGTCGTTCGTTCCTGAACCATTCGCTCGCTCTCGGGCTCACTTGCGCAATTGCCCGGAACACTTTAGGGGTTGTTCCGCAAGATCCGGTTGCGACGGCTGTGCTGGGCGTGGCGCCCGTGGCGGGTGATGCGGCCGTGATAGGCCAAGCACCCGCGCCGACGACACTGTCGGTGCCCCCTGTAATGCGTCTCGCTCCGTTGACGGAAGGTCGTCCAAGCCCCGTTATTACAGCTTTGGCAATTGACCCCTCGGGCAAATATGCGGCTGCTGCCGGTGATGATCATGGACTGCGTTGGTTTGCTTTGCACGGTTCGAATCAGCCCTACGTGAACTCATCGGTGCTTGATGCTCACAGCGACGGGGCTCACAGCGACTGGGTGCAAGCCATCGAGATTTCGGCAACTGGAAAGTGGCTCGCTTCGTGCGCCAAAGACGGGACACTTCAGGTATGGCGCAGAGATGCACGCAGCGATAATTCGGGAATTGGAACTGACGCTTCCGGCCCTGCATGGGAACGAGTCCATTCGCAACGGGTCGAACACGCGCTTTTCACGATTAAATTCATCGGCGAGCATTCCTTGATTGCAGCAGGATTCTCGAACTCGATCTATCGCCTGGATCTTGACCTGATGAAATGGTCGCTAGATCACACAAGCGAGTGCTCTGATATTCGCGCTTTAGCAATCTCAAGCGATCAACGAACCTTGGCTTATGGAGGCCGAGACGGGGCAGTGCGTTTGATCGACTTGGACCATGTACCTGCTGTGATGGATCGACAGCGTGAATGCGTGATGGAGGTCCAAGCCCACACGAATCGCATTCGAGCAATGGTCTTTTCAGCCGACGACAGTCTGATTTATAGCGTGGCGGAAGATCGACGATTGGTCGGTATTGATCGCAAGTCGGAATCGATTCAATACCAACTCGATGTGGGTGCAGGACGCTTGATGGCCATCGAGCGGTTGAGCGAAGAGCGGTATGCCGTCTCAGGTAGCGATAACACGATTCGTCTGCTGCAGCCTTCGAAGTCCCTCGGTGGAGGTCGGACATTCCAAGTTTCGAATGTGAACCCCGAGGGGACTGTAGAAGCGAAAGAAATCGCGTTGCCCAAGACCGGCAAGCTGGCTGGTCGATGCAAACTTATCGGGCATGATGGAACCATTGCTGTACTTCGATCTCATGGAGATTATCTCTACTCAGGAAGTTTCGATACCACGATCCGATCTTGGAACATCTCCGATGCTCTGATTCATTTGGATGACGAAGGGCGATTCATCCATCCGGTCAGTGCGCAGTTCGAGAACTCTGGTGCTCAGGAGCGGATACGATGAACCGCTCGAATGAGAATAGAAACATGAGGTCTTGGGGCCGCAAGCTGCGAGAGTGGTTTGTTCGCAACCCGATCGAGTTTCGTCGAAGCACGCTCGAACGGCTCGAACGTCGCGATCTGTTCGACGCAAGTGGATTCTCAGAGCCCTCGCTTCTTGCAGAGCCTCTCGCTTCGGCGACTGCGGTCGCGAACACGACTTTTGAATCTGTCCGAATTCTTGAAACAGCCGGGGTCGATGAGTCAAACCGCACCGTGTGGATCGGCGGCGTCTACATCGAAGAAGACTCCGGATCCGATGCGCATGGTGATTCGTTTTTCGTGACGTTTGAAGGGGGAGCTGCCCGGACGCAATTGACGCAGCTCATCATCGATACCGACCAAGGAGCGGCGGGATATAGCGTCGCTGACAATTTCTTCGATACCGATGAAACCCCGACAATTGTAGGTGGAACAAGCATCCCGAGTCGCGGTGCCGATCATGCTTTTCACTTTGAAGTCATCTCGATTGAAGCAAAAGATCCGAACGCCAAGGTAAAAGCCTCGGTCCAAGACGGTTCGATGCAGGTGATCCTGACGTTTGAAAATTTCTTTGCTGGTGACAAGCTTCATTTCTCGATCGATGTTGACGAAGTCCAGCATCTTTACTCGGTCGATGACATCAATGAATTCAACGAAGGGCTCGACCCGATTACCTCGGGAGCTGAATTCGAAGGTAGCCGGCTTACCGCGACCTTCAGCGCGCCAGACTACGAAGTAGCAACCACTCGGGGATCGTTTCTCAATCGATACGATACCCTTTTAGGAAATGCGAGCAGTGCGGGGTTTGCGCTGGACCTGCCGGCTGATAACGCGGACGGCAGACGCGATCGAACCGCTGGTGTAGCGGTCGACGCAACGCAAAAAATCATCCCGGCCTCCCTCGCTGGTTCAGTCTATCTCGACAACAACGATAACGGCCTTTGGGACTCTCAGGAAAAGGGTCTCGCAGGGGTCACGATCGAATTGGTTTCCATCGAGACCATCACCGGTCAGAAGATTCAAACAAGTACAACCACCTTAGCGGATGGCTCGTATCGATTCGATGGGTTGCCTGCAGGGCGTTATCAAGTATTTGAGAATCAACCTGCAGGGTTGTTCGACGGCAAGGATTCCGTTGGACGCGTAGGTAACGAACAACGGGGTGTGCTGCTAGCCAATGACACGATCGGCAGTATTCGGCTCAACGGCGGTGATGTCGGTCTCGAATATAACTTCGGTGAACTTGAGCCCTCGTCCTTAACCGGTCACGTTTGCATCGCGTTGCCGGGTTACCCGTGCTTCGCAACAGATCCTGCCGGTAAACGACCGCTTGAGGGTGTCCGTATCGCACTGCTTGACGATCAAGGGCAAACGGTCGCTACAACGCTGACAGATGCGCAAGGCTCGTATCGGTTCGAAGGCCTTCCTAAAGGGACTTATGCGATCGTCGAGACACAACCATCGGGGCTCATCGATGGTCCTTCCAAAGCAGGTCGGGTCGATGGGCAAACCAACGGCTTAGCGGTCAATGGAGTGCGAATCGAATCGATCACCCTTCTCGGTGGCCAAGCAGGTTTCGAATACGATTTTTGCGAACGATTACCGAGCTCAATCGCAGGTAACGTATTCGAAGACCTCAACGAAGATTTCGATCGAGATCCAGGGGAAGTTGGAATTGAAAGTGTTGTTATCGATCTTATCGATGACGGTGGAAAGATTATCGCTTCGACCGAAACAGCAAGCGACGGAAGCTATCGATTTGAGGGTTTAGCTCCTGGTAAGTACAACTTGAGACAAAGGCAACCGCAAGGGTATTTTCAAGGTGGACAGCGAGCCGGAAGTCTTGGTGGAGTAGACACCCAAGTCGATGCGATCAAAGGTATTGAACTTCCTGATGGCACCGACGCAGTGAAGTATGACTTCATGGAAGTCCCACCCGGAATCCTCAGTGGCTATGTCTTCCAAGACGGCGGTGTGATTCTTACTGTCGATGGCAAGCCTCCTGCAAGCCTTCAGGGAATCCGCGATGGGGTTCGGACGCCTGATGATATCCCCATCAGCGGTTCCGCCGTTGAGCTTCGCCATATCGACGGAACTAAGCTCTCGAGTCAGGACGTATTGCCGGGAATCTATGGGTCCCAGTTTGAAACCCAAGGTGCTCTTCGCTTCACCGATTCCAACGGCTTCTATTTTTTTGAAGGTTTGCGACCGGGTAAATATCACATCTACCAAACGCAGCCAGTGGGATGGTTCGATGGTATCGATACGCCGGGAACCACCGGTGGATTCGCGATCAACATCGGAGAGAATTTGCCACCCGAAGTTGCGGAGTTACTTCGTGGATTGCAATCGAATCCGTCGACGAACCCAGGTACCGATGGCATCTTGATGGTCGGTGTCGCGGCTCGTGGAGCATCGACATTAAATCATTTCAGCGAAATCCTAGTCGGAGTACTTCCTCCTGAGCCACCAGACCCACCAGACCCACCCGAACCTCCTGAGCCACCAGAACCACCCGTTCCACCACCTATTCCACCAGCACCCCTGTTGGATAAATCGATCGTGATTCCTGGTTTACAGAGAGACGATGTATTCGTCTTCCCTAGGCCATCGTACGCCGTCTTCGCACCGTTTGATCCGATCCGATTGCCTGAGAGCATCGCAGGGTTCTCGGTTGAATACACATGGCACTTGAGTGTCATCAATGCAGGTGAGCCCAGAGGCTATCAAGATCAAAAGCGTGTTGACCAAGAAAAAGTCGCACAGCTTGCCAAGATGCTTGACGTGGAGACTTGGACCGTCGAGACGATGGATCGCGGACGTTGGCGGATCGTCTCCACGCTCAAACGGCCCGCAAAGCTAGCTTCAAGAAATGCCTTTAGTGTGGAAGGAGCGATGCAGCTCGCTGGTGACTTTAACGGTGACGGTATCGATGAACTAGCTCTGTTCAAAGATGGTGAATGGTTGATCGACATCAACGGGAATGGCGAATGGGATCGATCCGATCTCTGGGCCAAACTCGGAGCTGTCGGCGATCTTCCCGTCGTAGGTGACTGGGACGCAGACGGCAAGGACGATATTGGTGTCTGGGGTGTTGCTTGGCGCGGCGACGGCGCGGCGATCGAACGCGAGCCGGGACTTCCTGATCCGGAGAACATGCGCAGTACCACTCCGAAAAACCTTCCACCACAAGAGCTTGAACAGAGCGCCGTTCGATTGATGCAACGCAGCGAGCGAGGAGAAGCTCGCAGCGATGTGATCGACCACGTTTTTGGATTCGGTACCCGGGGTGATCAACCTGTCGCCGGGGACTTCAACGGTGGTGGCGTTTCCACTCTCGGGATCTTCCATGACGGGCTATGGGTTCTCGATACCAATGGCGACGGACAAATCGATCGCTCTAAAGATCGCATGATTCGATTCGGCCAAACAGGCGATAAGCCGCTTGTGGGAGATTTCAACGGAGATGGAACCGATCAAATCGCTGTGGTGAGGGGGAATAAAGTCATGGTCGATAGCAACGGAAACGGTCAACTCGACGTGACAGATAAGGTCTTCGAAATTCAAGGGGATGGTCTCGAAGTTATCGCAGGGGATTTCGATGGAGACGGAGTAGACGAAGCAGCCTTCTATGCGCATCAAGCAAGCGACATTTTGGCCGATGAGCCAGAGGTCGCCATCGATGGGCCGGATGTCACTAACGACGAGTCGATCCGGGCAGCACGCAGGTAGTACCCGACAGGAAATCGTGTCATTTGACAATAAAAAGACCATTAGTACACTGACTGCACAACCTCACGCCCACCTAATGAATCTCCGCCGCACCACGAACCAGCGGCATCGGTTCCTTCAAGGGATCCAAAAGACATAAATCCTCAGCGGATTCACACAAAGTGAATCACCAGAATGCATAGCAATCTTTTCTTTATCGTTGGTGTAGGTCGTTCTGGAACGACTCTGATTCGTTTGATGCTCAATAGCCATCCAGACGTCGCAATACCCTACGAAACACACTTCATCACGAATTACATCCGCGAAATGGACAAATATGGTCCATTGACCGTGTCGGCGAATCTCGATCGACTGATCGCTGACTTGCTGAAAGAAGATCTGCTTTCCAAATGGGATAAAGTCCCTACGGCACAAGAAGTAAAACAGAAGCTTGGTAGCAATTCGACTTTGTCGGATGTCATCGATGCGATTTACAGTTGCTATGCACAAGCCCACGGCAAGAAATTCTGGGGTGACAAGTCCGACTACCTCGACCGGATGCACGACATCAATTCTCTGTTTCCCAATACGAAATTCATTCACATCATTCGCGATGGGCGAGACGTCGCTCAATCCGTCCTGAAGATGGACTGGGGGCCAGGTGACATTATCGAAGCTGCCGAATGGTGGCGCGATCACGTCCGCTTAGGCCGATGCATGGGGAAAATGCTACCCCCTGATCGCTACATGGAAATCCGCTACGAAGATCTTGTTCTCGACACCGAGAATAACTTGCGCCGCATCTGCGACTTCTTGGGCCTGCCCTATGCCGTTGAGATGCTCAATTACTACAAAAACAGCGAATCGCTTATCCCCGCAGAACGAAGCTCACAGCATTACAACGCAGATGCCCCACCAATGGCTTCCCGCACCTACGCGTGGAAGACAAGCATGGACAAGTCCTCTGTGGCGGTCTTCGATAAATACGCCAAAACACAACTTCAAGCATTCGGATACGAAGCGAACACAGTTCAAGTTTCAAAATGGAAATTGCGACTGGCGACCTTGAAAGTTCTTCTCAAGCGTATGTTCTAGATTCGCTTCCTGCCGAAACGTTTGCTGATAACACTCGCTGGTAACACTCGCTGATGAAGTGTGCTGTGAAGTGTCAGGATACTCATCATCATCAACGGGTATCGTTAACGGATTGGAGGAGGGGCTACATTGGCCGATTGGACTTCCGTACTTCCCGTGTTGCCCGTATCGCCCGTATTGCCCGTATCGCTCGTGTTGCCCGGGCCGACTTTGTCCAATGCTTCTAAAACTTGCGATTCTGTCAGCAGGTCTTCCAACACGATCGGGTTCTTTGCATCCCCCGGCTTGTAAATCGCCAGGACAGGAATAGCGATCTTATTAAGCTCCCGTAGCTTGGCCATCAACTCCGGAGGATAGCGGGTCAAGTCGGCGATCATTGGGACCACACCGTTCTTCTTGACGATGTCGTGAACTTTGCGAGTGTGAATCGCGACCGCAAGATTCAGTTTGCAGTTCTGGCACCACTCGGCAGTAAAGTCGACCAAGACCGGTTTTCCTTCGGCGACGGTCGCTTGCAAGCGTTGTTCGGTGAAGGGGACCCACTCAAGCTCGAATTCGGAGGGCTTCAAGAAATAAAACGAACCCAACGTACCGCCGATGGCTGCCAAGCTACCGATTCCCCAAGCGCGGAAATGCTTCTGCTTCGCTTCCCATTGCGGAACACGACCGATAAGCCAACAGGCGAACCAAATGAAAATCAAAGCTGCCAGCATAGGAATCCGTTCTTTTTCCGGAAACCCGGCGACGAACGCGACGACGCTGAGCAACAGCGGAAACGCGAGGAACTCTTTGAAGGTTTCCATCCAAGGTCCGGGTTTTGGAATCCAACGCATACTTCCTGGAAACATCGCTACAAGCAGATAAGGGAATGCCATTCCAATACCTACCCCAAGGAAAATCAGCAGGACAACCCAAGCGGGCTGCGTCAAGGATACTGCCAAAGCACTACCGAGAAACGGTCCACTGCAAGGAGTCGCCAACAGGGTTGTGATCACCCCTTTGAAAAAGGCTCCTAGAAAACCTTGGCGAGACGATAACTCGGTACTCTTCGCACCCGTGGCAAAACCCGGGATAGGAAACTCCCACACCCCCAAGAAACTCAATGCAAGGGTAAACATAAAGCCGGTGAATAAGACTTGGGTCCAGGTATTGCCGAACAACGCTCCCCACTCGAGGGCGTGACCTGTTAGCCAACGCAAACCAAGACTTGCGCTGCCAAATCCCAAGAGCACGGCGATCATGCCCAGTGAGTAGACAAGCGTCAGCATGGAAGCTGTGCGCCGATCTCCGTGGGCTTCGTTGACAAACCCCAAGATCTTCAAGCCGATGACGGGCAGAACACACGGCATGAAATTCAGGATGAAGCCACCGAGAAGGGCCAGCACGAACTTGCTGAACACTTCCTTCGGTTGCAGAGTTAACGCAACCTTGTCGGCTTCAAACCAGTTCATTCGAGACGGATGATCCACTACCTTATTGAACTTGATTGAATCCATCTCCAATGGCAATGGAACATTATCCGATTTCGTCAGCGAGACCTCATACGTTCCCTTGAAGGCGATTCCTCGTGGGCGGTCGCAAGCTCCATTCGTACAGCCTTGATAACCCAGGAGTCCTTCAAGTGGAGTCTCCCCTTCAATGGCTGTCTGAGGAACCTCTAGCGGAACGCGAATCGTTACCTTGCCATCGTAGTAACTGACTACGCCACCAACGCCGAGATCTTTGCTGGTCGTTCTTTTGTCAACTTGGGGGGCGAGTGCTTTGACGCCAGCTTTTTGTGTTAACACCAATAGCGTACGACTCTCGGTGACATCTTCTTTTGGATCAAGCTTGTAGATGTGAAAGTCCTTGTCAGGGGTCGCTTCCAGAATCAGTTCAAGCTTATCACCGGGCTTGACCACCGAGCGACTTAAGTGTGCTTTCCATTCGATTGGGCTGTCCGTTTCACGAAACAGTCCGCTTGCCGCTGCCTTTGAAGCTTCTTCAATCCATCCTGCAAAGCTTGCTTCGATCTTCTCGCTGCGGATCGGTATGCAATTCTTTTCGCATACCTGTCCGTCGAGACTCAGTTCGATCGAAGCGGGCTTTTCTCCTACCGAAGCAGAAAACAGGATCGGAGCGGTCCAAGTAACCGTATCGTGAAATTGCTCGACTGCTAAGCCAGGCCAGAACTCGGAGTTATTCTCTACCTCCGGTGCATGATCCGGAACAAATGGGCCCGTTACTTTGAACTCCTTGCCCATCGCTTTTATAATTGTCGGACTCGGACCACCAGGGCCCTGCGTGGTGGAGAAAATATGGTACTTACCGGCAAGCTTCGCTGTGACCGACACCTTCCCCTTAAGTGACTTCGGATCGACTTGGTACGAACCCGAGAACTCGTACGGGTTGTCAAATAATCCTCCTTGAGCACCGTCAGCATCTCCAAGCCCGAAATCGAGTCCTGGGAAACCGTCAGGAGGTTGCACGAAAGGTTGTGCGGCCAGAGGTTGTGCTGCCAGCGCAACTTGGCCTGGGCCAGCAAGGAATACCCCAAGCAATGTTGCTAGCAGAGCCCAAAGGGTAAGACCTCGGTTTGTGCCCGACCGCTGGAATTCGTTTGTGGGGCCCACGGCCGACTCCCGTTTTTGATGCATCGTTTAAATTCTCCAAGAATGAGCAAGGGCATTGTAGGTTGCCGCCGACTCCCAGGTCAACGTAAACCAACCCTGCCCGTTCGCTTCATAAGATATAATACTACTTGGGGTTTTTGATTGTGAAATGCTAGTAGGAGAAGGTTTTGGCCCAAGGAGAGGCAGGATGCGGGGGTTGGGTTGAGTGCTTAGAAGGGGAAGAGAGGGGAAACGAGGAATCTGGGGTTGTCACCGAGGAGTCGAAATAACTACATTTTGGCCCTGCTAATTATAGAGGAAGGATTCTCCAGCATGACAGATCGCATCATCCGAGTCGCGGAACCGGTGCTCGATGGCAATGAAGTCGCCTATGTGATGGACTGCCTGAAAACGACTTGGATCTCTTCAAGAGGATCCTACATCGACCGATTCGAAAAGCTGCTTGCTGATTACTGCGACGTCCCACATGCGGTGGTGACGAACAACGGTACGACGTCCTTGCATTTGGCACTCGCGGCCGCCGGGGTAAGTGCCGGGGATGAAGTCATCATGCCGACACTTTCTTACATAGCTACGGCCAACGCTGCTCATTACTGTCAAGCCACACCGGTTTTTGTCGACTGCGAACCGGAGTATTTGTCGATGGATCCGGAGAAGATCGAAGCGGCCATCACGCCACGGACTCGCGTGATCATGACCGTTCCGTTGTACGGACACCCGGTAGATATGGATCCTATTCGAGAGATCGCAGATCGACATGGGTTGTTGGTCATCGAAGATGCGGCGGAAGCGATCGGTGCGCTTTATAAGGGACGCAAAGTCGGATCATTGGCTCAAGGCTCATCGTTCAGTTTCTTTGGCAACAAAACCATCACCACGGGTGAAGGTGGTGCGATTACGACTACTGATGAGCAATACGCTTCTCGCATGCGATTTCTTCGAGGACAAGCGGTCGATCCGGCGAAGAATTATTGGCATCCCGAAGTTGGCTACAACTATCGCATGACCAACGTCGCTGCTGCCATCGGGACAGCCCAAGCCGAGCGGCTTGATGTGCATGTTCGCCGACGTCAACAAGTCGCGCAGTGGTACTTCGACGAACTCCGTGACTACGAAGACATTTTTCAACTGCCACATCCCGCAAGTTGGGCAACCCCTTCTTATTGGATGTTCACCATCTTGATGCGGTCTGATGCGCAAGTCCCTCGCGATGAGTGGATTCAAGCTTTGAGCTCGAAGGGGATTGAAAGCCGTCCGGTCTTCTATCCCATCCACACGATGCCTATGTACAGACCGCAAGCCTCTCAGGGCAAGTTGTCGAGTCCCTTCCCGGTCGCTGAGCGTTGTGCAGCGCTTGGGATCAATCTTCCTACTCACGGCAACCTTACTCGTGACGATGTCGCTTACGTATGCGAGCAGACCGTTGCGACATGGACACAACTGAGCAATCGCAAGCCCCAGTCGCGACTTCGGGCCGCATAATTTTGCGTATTTGTTTCTCTGTGTGAGTCATCCGCCCGCATTTCGCGCACGGCCACCGGCTAACGCTTGGCTCCCCTTCTCCCGCGGGCGGGAGTAAGGGGCGGGGGGGATGAGGGTGGGAAGAGCACTGGCCTGCGTTTGAAGCTGCTTGCTGCGGGATAATCAGGAGATGGGTTAGGAGGATAGTTTTCGTACCCTATGCGGTTCGCAAAACACAAACTGCGCGTGTTTCCCCACCTCATCCCCCAACCCCTTCTCCTCCCCTGGAGGAGAAGGGGAGTTACGTTTTCGTGGGGGGCGAGGTCTTCTTTGCGGCTTTGCTTCTTTGCGTGAGTCAGCGTTCCCCTCGCACGGCCTCAGAGGGCCATGCTACGGGGTTGTGCTATGGGGTTGTGGTACGGGGATGCGTTATGGGGGCGTGCTACAAGTCGCTAGTCTTCGCCTCGGATGTTTTCGACGAGTCGCCATTCTCCCTCTTCCTCTCGCTCAAAAACTACCATGTGCGCTGTCTTCATCTCGACCATTTCTCCTGACAACTCACTGGCTAGAAGTTCCATGCCGGGATTATGACCTATCATTAACACTCTCTCTCGTGTACCGGAGTGCTCTTCGTAAATCCTCCGTATCGCCTCTGGTGCCGCTAAATATAACTCATCAAAATACAGGACCTCCGGTAACGCTTGTTCACTGTACTGCGCCCAACTCTGCATAAGTCCCTTGAGCGTCTGCTGCGTTCGCTCCGCCGATGAACATAACACCCGATCCGGTACGTAATCTAACTCTAGGAACTTCTCCCCAAGCAACTTCGCGGCCTTACGCCCTCGCGCATTCAACGGCCTGTCCTTGTCGCCTAGCGTCGGATCGTTCCAGTCGCTCTTCGCATGCCTCACTAATATCCAACGCTGCGTGGTCATCTTATGTTTTCCCAATTAATTACCCCCTCATTCATCGCTCAACGCTCTATCGCGACTTTCTATCTTAACTCATCTTACTAAAATGATTTTGAGGTTTCGTGGTTCAATCGTCGTTGGTTGATTTAGAATTGAAAGTGTTCCGGTGAGCGAAGAGTTTGACTTCATCATTATCGGTGCCGGCACCGCTGGTTGTGTGATCGCTCGTCGAATCCTCGAACAGTCACCCGCTCGCGTACTGCTCCTCGAAGCCGGACCGGGGTATCCTAGCCTTTTTCTCAATCCACCCCTCCCAGGGATGAACCTGAGAAAACATTACTCTTGGGGACAAAAAAGTATTCCCCTCCCAAAACTCGGCAACCGACAAATCGTTTGGCCAATGGGCAAAGTCGTCGGCGGCTCGTCGTCAATCAACGCGATGATGGTCCACCTCGGACACCCCTCGGACTATGATGCCTGGGAACAAGCTGGAAATCTGGGCTGGTCCTTTCGCTCTATGACTCCCTACTTCCAAAAAGCG
Source organism: uncultured Pirellula sp. (assembly GCA_903820735.1). Taxonomy (GTDB): domain Bacteria; phylum Planctomycetota; class Planctomycetia; order Pirellulales; family Pirellulaceae; genus JBKCUI01. Next base: position 2,326 of record CAIJIZ010000576.1, on the reverse strand, counting down.
TTCGGCTTCCTTCCCGCTACTCATTTACCCGATAGCCAAGTAACCGATCGCGGCGCTCTGAGTTTATCGGAACCAAGATTTCGCTCCGGTTTCTCTGAAGCTTTTCTAGAAGCTTGCGAACAAGACGGCATGGTTCGCGAAAAACAACTTTTTGGTTACGCGGCTGATGATTCACCTCTAGGTAGTTGCGGCTACTACGCTGTGCTTCAACGCAACGGGGAACGTTTTGAAACGGCTCGCGGATATTTATCCCCTGTTCTCAAGCATCCTAACTTGACTATTCGTACTTCGGTCCAAGTACGCCGAGTTTTGTTTTCTGCGAACCGTGCTGTCGGTGTCGAAACCTCCGAAAACGGCGTTCTTAAATCCGCTCACGCCTCTGCCGGTGTGATCCTATGCGCTGGCGTCTTTCAAACTCCACGTATCCTGCAATGCAGTGGACTTGGATCCGCACCGATGTTGCTCTCAGCTGGTATCAAACCCCTTTTTGATCTTCCTGCTATCGGTTCGAATTTTCAGGATCACATCCGTGTTGGCATGACTTACTCCACGAATAAAGTCTCGCCAGGCAGTAAGCGTTGGTGGATCCCTCAAGCGATCCGCTACGCCGTCAGCCGCAAAGGTGTCATGGTTTCAAACTGCTGCGAGTCAGGTGCTTTTTTTCGCTCTCACCCAAATATTTCAGTTCCGGATATCCAACTAACCACTCACTTTCAAACTTTCGGTTCGAACACCGCTGTCGCTATCGATGTATGTCACTTGGCCCCCCGCAGCCGTGGCAGCATTTATCTTGATCCTAACGACCCCTACGGTGTACCTTTGGTGGATCCGAACTTTCTAGATGACCCCGAAGATCTCGCTGCATTCGTTGCTGGCATCGCTCGCGTTCGTTCTATAACTCGACGTTCGTCTCTCCGCGAATTTCAGATCCTCGCTGAGAAACTTCCTGGGGACGATGCTGATGATTCTCACTCGATCTCTGACGCTATTTATCGAATGGCCGACACTTCGTACCATCCTTGCGGATCATGTTCTATGGGACCTGCTGTTAGTTCCTCTGGTCGTCCTGCAGGTGCTTTGAATAGCGATTTACAAGTGCACGGCACCAAGGGCTTATGGGTCGCTGACGCTTCTGCTTTTCCTGCCGTTCCCTCTGGCAATACCACGTGCGTCGTTGTTGTACTCGCTGAACGAGCGTCGGATCTTATCCTATCGGCTACCAGTTCATCGTCTTAATCGTCTGCTTTACGCAAACTAGACCGCTCGATGACTTCCAAGTTTTCTAAAGCTGGTACTTTATTCACCAATTTGGTTCTGATGAGTTGAAGTACTTTCGCAGTCAGCTTGCGTTCGAAAACGGGTGCAAGGTATTTCTGCATGCGGAACCTTAGGTAATAAGGCTCACTGGTAAATCCAGCATGCCCTTTGAATCTCGCTAAGGTGATATTTGGTGGAACGCTTTGTCTACCGACACACACCATCTGCACTTCCGGCCTCGATATGGCTTGTTTGGCAAAGGTGTAGTACAGCAAATGAGAAGCGTACTTCACAGCCGGTTCAAGCGTTCCTTCTCTTCTGTTCGTCATCAATCCTTCACATATGGATCCGAAGGTGATGTGAACGAGATAAGCTGCTATTTCATTTTGATAGAAACAAGCGTGGATTTGCAAGTTAGGGATTTTTACAGCGATACTCGCGATCCTTCTACGCCCTTCGTCGCTTAGCAAAGGATGATTGGAATTCTGGCTCTGCCCTCGTCGTTCGATGGTTTCTTGATCGCAACGTTTGCCCAAGCTCATCCATTCTTCCCAAGTGCATTCGCGAGACTCTAGCTCCTGCATCGCCTTGTTTACTTGCTGCTTGAACTGCCGTTGCAGGTTTTTCAATTCGTAGCTTTTATCGAGTAGTGTGTACATCGGCACTACGGTCCCTTCGTTCTTCGTGGTACCGTAGACTGCTACTACTCGCCCCATTTTCCCTAACACTTCTCGAACTTGTTTATCGTTCAAGTCAGGTAAGATGGTTGTGGGGGTGGCCATCACTGAGAACGATCCGCCGTCGAACCATATGGTTCCACCAGCCGATTGGGTTCGATATCCCAACGCGTCGTAAAACTCTCGCAGCGTTTCTAAAACGTCTGGAGCTAACGTTGATTGATTCGTTCGCTCCATCACTTCACTAATCGCCATAACTCATCGTCAAGCAACGATTTGGCAATCAACTTCGCTCCGTGAAAATTCCCTTGCTGGGTATGTCTGTTCGGTACGCTTACGACATAAGCTTCAGCAGCCACCCCTGCTTTGGTTCCATTCTCGCTGTCTTCTAG
>CAIJIZ010000575.1 GCA_903820735.1 uncultured Pirellula sp. | reverse complement strand
TAAGGAATCGGTTGGATCAATTCCCGAATCGATTTCAGTATCCCCTCAATCACCTTCTTGTTGCGAGTCATACCCAAACGAATCGCATCTTCAAGCATGATCGGCAAAAACTTTGCCGTCGGAGGAGTACAGTAAATGGGTTTGTGAAATCCCGCTTCTAGCAAGTAGGGGATACGACCGATGTGATCGATGTGCACATGCGTCAACAAGAGTGCTTCGATCCCTTCGAGGGAAAAGTCAATCTCGGGGGAGGAGCGACGACGCTTCGCATCCCGGCCTTGAAACGACCCGCAATCGACCAACACCGATCGGTTCGCGGTAATGTGCACTTGATGGCACGAACCCGTTACCCCCAAATGACCGCCGTGATGCGTGACTTCCATCGATCCACCTTCTCCGATTTGTTTGTATTGAGCTTTGTTCGCATTGAGCTTATTCGCACATAGCTCGCCCATGCCGGGCTTCATGCATGCTGGACTTGATCATTCCAATCACAACAGGGGGGAATTATAACCCTTCGCCGTTCGTTTCAGTACCAGCAGAGCGTCTGGCCTGCCACCATTCCCAAAGAATTGGCAAGACGCTTACCAGGATGATTGCGATGGTGACCAAGAAGAAATTCTTTTGAATCCACTCGACCTTTGCCAGAAAATATCCTGCGAGCAAGAACAAGCTCACCCACAACACAGCTCCCAGCACATTGAACATCCAAAACTTGATGAACTGCATTTTCCCGACGCCAGCTACGAACGGAGCAAACGTGCGAATGATTGGCACGAACCTGGCCAAGATAATCGTCTTTGCGCCGTATTTCTCGTAGAAACTCTGCGCCTTGAGCAAGTGATCTTGGTGGAAATAGCGCGAAGACTCGCTTCGAAAAACTTTCGGCCCAAGTCGATAGCCAATCGAATAATTGACCGCATCGCCAAGCACCGCCGCTAGCACGAGCAGAATCCAAAGGACAGGCAAACTCAGCGGGCTGCCATCGAGTGCGCACAGCGATCCGGCAGCAAACAGGAGTGAATCTCCTGGCAAAAACGGCATAATCACCAAGCCCGTTTCGCAGAATACGATCAAGAACAGCAGGGTATACAACCAAGGGGCCCCTACTGCATCCATCAACTCGCGCAAATGCTTATCGACATGCAATATCCACTCAATCACCTGCCTCATCGAATCCCCGCTCTTTGCAAACGCATACGGTTTCTAGGTCCCGCTCCAGCGACCACAAGGTCAACCGGTCGCAATTATGCTCCGAGTTCCCCCCTTACGGTAGGCGAACGACGTAATCCTTCCGTAGAACTTTCCCCGATATATTCCTCACCGCTCCCCTCAGCAAACACTTACTATTATTGGAGTTAGGACAAAAACCCACCACTCGCAAGATAGTTTTTGGCCTTTTCGGATTATTAGAGTTTTGTACACTCTGAACTGTGTTATCTGCGACCCGGATCAAGAAATTGCCCCTGACGGCAAACTGGGCGGTCAGGTCATTGTCAACCTATATGCTGCACACTTGGTGCCTCGTACCTAATTCGTACCTAAACTGCGGGTGATTGGAAAAAATGGATCTTAGCAAACTACGCAATATCGGAATCAGCGCTCACATCGACTCGGGTAAAACCACCCTCAGCGAACGCGTTCTCTTCTACGCCGGTCGAATCCATAAAATCGAAGAAGTCAAAGGCAATGGCGACGGAGCAACCATGGATTACATGGAGCTCGAAAAGGAGCGAGGAATCACCATCACCTCCGCTGCCACGCAATTGCAGTGGAAAGACAACATCATCAATTTGATCGACACCCCGGGCCACGTCGACTTTACCATCGAAGTCGAACGCTCGCTTCGCGTTCTCGACGGAGCGGTCCTCGTTCTTTGCTCCGTCGGTGGCGTTCAAAGCCAGTCGCTGACCGTCGATCGCCAAATGCGTCGCTACGGTGTGCCTCGCTTGGCTTTCGTCAACAAAATGGACCGTACGGGTGCTGACGCCTACCGCGTGGCCCAACAAGTGCGGGATAAGCTCAATGCCAACGCCATCATGATGCAAATCCCTATCGGAGCCGGCGAGACTTTCGACGGCGTTATCGATTTGGTCACGATGAAAGCCTTCTTCTTCGACGGAAAAGACGGCGAAGAAGTCCGCGAAGAAGAAATCCCAGCGGATTACAAGGCCAAAGCACAAGAAATGCGCCAAAAAATGCTCGATGGCCTCTCCGACTTCAACGAAGAATTGATGGAACAACTCTTCAACGAACAAGAAATCGCCCCAGACTTGATTTACAAGGCTTGCAAAGACGCAACCCAATCTCGCAAGATCACCCCTGTATTCTGTGGCTCTGCCTACAAAAACAAAGGTGTTCAACTTCTGCTCGACGCGGTTCTTCGGTACTTGCCAAGCCCGCTCGAGCGCGAAATGACCGCTCGCAAAGTCGGTGATGAATCCACCAAGCTTGATCTCAAACCCGATCCGAACCTCCCATTCGTCGGGATGGCGTTCAAGATCGTAGAAGACCCATTCGGTCAGCTGACCTTTATGCGAATTTACCAAGGTAAGATCGCCAAGGGTGAGATGTACATCAACCAACGCTCCGGCAAGAAAGAACGATTCAGCCGTATCGTTCGGATGCACGCTGACAAGCGAGAAGAAATCGACATTGCAGAAGCCGGCGATATCGTCGCCATCATGGGTATCGACTGCGCGAGCGGTGAAACCTACAGCAACGACCGCGATTTCTGTACCCTCGAAAGCATGTACGTTCCAGAACCGGTTATCAAGGTCGCTGTTACTCCTGCCAGCCGCGCTGATGCAGATAAGATGAGTAAAGCCCTCAACCGCTTCCGCAAGGAAGATCCAACCTTCCAAATGTACAACGACGAAGAAACAAGCGAAACGATTATCTGCGGGATGGGTGAACTCCACCTCGATATTTACGTCGAACGCATGCGTCGCGAATACAAAGTCGAAGTCCAAGTCGGTGCCCCGAAGGTTAGCTACCGCGAAACCCCAGGTAACGCCCAAGAATTCAATTACAAGCACAAGAAGCAAACCGGGGGTAGCGGTCAGTTCGCGCACATCGTCGGAAAGCTTTCCCCGATGGATCCAGAAGGTGAAAAGACCTTCGACTTTGAAGACCATGTCACCGGCGGTCGAATTCCAAAGCAATTCATTCCACCTGTGGAAAAAGGCTTCCGAGACTCGATGACCAAGGGCCCATTGGCAGACTTCCCTGTCGTCGGTGTGAAAATCGATCTCAATGACGGTAGCTACCACGATGTTGACTCGAGCGAACGAGCCTTCTACATCGCCGCTTGCGACTGCTTCCGCGAAACCTTGCGTGCCTCGAACCCAGTTCTGCTCGAACCCGTTATGAAGTGCGATATCGAGTGCCCAGAGAACGACCAAGGTTCCGTCGTAGGTGACGTTATCTCCCGACGTGGTCTGGTGAACAACACCGATGCCCGTGACGGAGTGTCGTACATCACAGCAGAAGTTCCTCTCGCAAATACCTTCGGCTATGCAACTGACCTTCGAAGCATGACCAAGGGCCAAGGTACCTTCGCCATGGAACTCGCTCGATACGCCCCTGTGCCGAGAAGCTTGCAAGACGACATCATCACCGAACGCAAGAAACAACTCGCGGCACTGGCAAAAGCCTAGTCGAAATCAGTTCGTTTGTTATGACGCCCCGCTTTAGTTGACAGTGAGGAACCTATGCAATCCAGCATTAGGTTCCTCGCGATCAGACATATAAGAAAAAGCGAGTGAATGACGGGGATGGTTTTTACAAAACAAAAGCCATCTTAAGTCTCGTCCTTTGTAAACCTGCGTTACCACTTGGATTCTTTCCCATTCGATGAGAGTCGAAGATTGACTGCGGCACCGGTGCGCCATGCTCCAGCGCAACAACCTCCAACTCCAAATGCCAATCTCTCCAAGAGAGCTTTTTCCGAACAGATACCATGAACACCTACAACCTGACCCACCTGAAACAGTTGGAAGCAGAGAGCATTCATATTATTCGGGAAGTCGCCTCCGAGTTTAAAAAACCGGTCATGCTCTATTCCATCGGCAAAGATTCTGCCGTCATGACCCACTTGGCCCTTAAAGCCTTCTACCCGGCGAAACCACCATTCCCCTTCATGCACGTCGATACCACGTGGAAGTTCAAGGAAATGATCGCTTTCCGCGATTCGTACGTCAAAAATGAACTCGGTATCGAACTGATCGTGAATATCAACGAAGAAGGCCTTAAACTCGGAATTGACCCCTTTGACAACAGCGAGAAACATACCGAGGTCATGAAGACCGACTCGCTCAAATCCTCCTTGACCCGCTACGGCTTCGACGCCGCTTTCGGCGGCGCAAGACGCGATGAAGAAAAGTCCCGAGCCAAAGAACGTGTATTCTCCTTCCGCGACAAGTTCCATCGTTGGGATCCGAAAAACCAACGCCCCGAATTGTGGAACCTCTACAATTCCAAAGTCAATCCGCAAGAAAGCATCCGAGTCTTTCCATTGTCAAATTGGACGGAACTCGATATCTGGCAATATATCTACCTCGAAAACATCCCTCTCCCAGATCTTTACTTGGCTAAACCCCGTTCCGTCGTGATGCGAAATGGAGTCTTGATCCATCCCAACGACGATCGATTCGTGTTGCGAGAAGGGGAAACTCTAGAAACCAAAATGGTCCGGTTCCGAACCCTCGGGTGCTGGCCGTTAACAGGTGCTGTCGAATCTACTGCGACAACCCTTCCGGAAATCATCCAAGAGATGCTGCTTACAAAAACCTCCGAGCGCCAAGGCCGCGTCATCGACAAAGATGGCGGCGGGGCTGGGATGGAACTTAAAAAGATTCAAGGGTACTTCTAATATGTCGCACCAAAGTGATCTGATCGCCAAGGATATCCTCGCTTACCTCGAACAACACGAGCATAAAGAACTTCTTCGTTTCATCACCTGCGGAAGCGTCGATGACGGTAAAAGCACCCTCATCGGCCGCTTGCTCTACGACAGCAAGATGCTCTACGAAGATCACATCGCTCAACTTGAGAACGAAAGCAAGGTTCACGGAACCACCGGCGGTGGTTTTGACCCGGCTCTCGTCACAGACGGGCTTCGCGCGGAACGCGAACAAGGCATTACGATCGACGTAGCCTACCGCTACTTCTCGACCGCCAAACGGAAATTCATCATCGCCGATACCCCCGGCCATGAGCAATACACCCGAAACATGGCCACTGGGGCCTCAACCGCCGACCTTGCGATCATCCTTATCGATGCACGCCATGGCGTGCTGACCCAAACCAAACGACACAGCTTTATCGTCTCCCTCCTGGGTATTCGGCACGTCGTTGTGACCATCAACAAGATGGACTTGGTAGGGTACGACCAAGCTCGCTTCGACCAAATCTGCCAAGACTACAAAGAGTTTGCCTCCCGATTGGATCTTCCCGATCTGCACTTTATCCCTCTCGCTGCTCTACACGGGGAGAATGTGGTCGATCCAAGCACAAACATGCCTTGGTATCGCGGCAGCACCCTGATGAACTTCCTCGAAACCGTTTACATCGGCTCCGACCGAAATTTAGAAGACTTCCGTCTGCCGATCCAGTACGTCAACCGTCCTAACCTTGACTTCCGAGGCTTCTGCGGCACCATCGCATCAGGTATCGTTCGCCAAGGTGACGAAGTCATGGTTCTACCATCGAAACGTACAAGCCGAATCAAACGTATCGTCACCCATGATGGGGACATCTCCGAAGCATTCTGCCCTCAATCCATCACCTTGGTTCTTGAAGACGAAGTCGATTGCTCCCGAGGCGATATGATCGTTCGACCGGGGAACGTACCAAAGGTCAGCAATGACTTCGATGCGACCGTAGTTTGGCTTAGCGATCAACCAATGCTTCCAGGCAAAAGCTACTTGTTCAAACACACAACGCAAACTGTATCCGGGCAAGTCGATTCTTTGCGATACCGCGTTGATGTCAACACGCTTCACCGCTCTCCAGCACCCGATCTGCAACTCAACGAAATCGGACGTTGCTCCGTTACGCTCAGCCAACCGCTGTTCTTCGATGCATACAAACGAAACCGTACCACGGGAGCGTTTATAATCATCGATCGACTGACAAACGCCACTGTCGGCGCGGGAATGATCACCGAACGCGACAGCGCTCGACCGCGAGCAGCTTGGGAAATTAGCGAAACCACAAGTGAATCCTCGCAAGGTGTCAGCGATGTGACGTCGGCGGAACGAACCGCTCGCTTCGGACAAAAGCCTGCTACCATCCTCTTCACCGGACTTACAGGAACCGGTAAGTCTGCTATTGCTCAAGCAGTTCAGCGTCGTCTATTCGATCGCGGACGCGCGGTGATGGTCATCGATGGAGAACTGATGCGCAGCGGGTTAAACAAGGATCTCGGGTACTCGGTCGAAGACCGAAGCGAGAACCTTCGACGCTCCGCACACGTTGCGAAAGTCCTTAATGACTCTGGTCTGATATGCCTCGCAGCGTTCCTCGCTCCGAGCGAGTCGGTTCGAAATCGGGTTCGAGAAACCGTTGGTAAAGATAGATTCTTCGTCGTTCACGTTACTGCGGACGAATCGGTTCGCAAGAGCCGCGATACGAAGGGACTCCTGCAAAAGGCAGATGCTGGTATCTTGCCTAACTTCCCGGGCGTAAGCTCCCTTTACGAAGAACCAGTATCACCCAACCTGACGCTCGATTCCGGCGCTCTGCCCGTAGAACAATGCGTTGATGCTGTGATCGACCTGCTCGAGAAAAAGGGATTCCTGAAAGCATAGTCAGCGTCGATCACTTTCAAGCCGATCACTCTTAAGTCGATCGCGCTAAGTCGATCGCGCTAAGTCGATCGCGCTAAGTCGATCGCGCTCAATCTGAACGGACTGTGCCATGCTGCCCCCTTTTCCAACGGGCTACTTGGCACTTGGGGCATGAATCCAGGGCTTGGATTATCCAACCCGACTTCACCGCAATCTCAGGCCGTCGGACCGCTGAGAATCTCTGCCATGTCCCGGTCGAATTGACCTCGGGTTAAAACCAAATCGAACCCGGACTCGACCGCGACGTCGAGGACATCTTTTTGAACGTGCGCACCGTACCCAAGTAACCGAGCTCCAGGTACACTCGCTCGTACCAAACCAGGAAGCTCTGAAAGCTTTAAGCCAGCCATCCCCAGATCAACCAGTACCCATTTAACCTGCGTTTCGTTGCTCAATCCCTCGGATAACTTGCTCACGTCGCGAATCGCAAGGAATCGAAAGCCTGAACTCCGCACTACCGATCCAATGCGGGACTGAAACATCAAGTCGTTGCCGAGAAACACGACGCTTGGCGATTGCACTTGCGAATCTGAACTCTTCTCTTGATCACTCATCGTCTGCCGTTTTTCCGTTCATTTTGCCAATCAGCCTCGCCGCCAATCAGCCTCGCCGCCAATCAGCCTCACCCACGTGACGTCCCAGGGATACAACCAAGGGACTTACTATCGCCTAGCGGCACTCGTAGTCTGATTTGCGACCAACGGATCGGAACTGGGCGATTGAACATCTTCCGAAGGAGCAGATTTGTCGTTGCTCAAAGCAATCGCAATCCAACCTTGCTCCATATCGAGTTGAGAGATCACTAACCCATGACTCCTCGGGTCGTTGATAAGTGATTCCGATACCAATGGTAGTGATGTCTTGTCGGAGAGCACCTTCGCGAAAATGGCTCGCAAGGGGAATCGATCTTTTGATCCCATGCGATGTCCATCAACACTAATAACACTATCGCGAATTAACTCGGCACGCAATCCATCGGTCTTTGGGGTGAACGAAGTTTTGACCGTGAAGTTTTTCAAGTTGATCTTACCTGGCTGCTCAAGGGAAGCGATCCGCATGGTCATCCACATCTTGCCGTCAAGGAATTCAATACTCATCGGATGCACATCCATGAATTTGATGAGGACATCCTCGGGGGTATCCGCTGGCAGGACCGGAGCAGGTACTTGTAAGATATTTGCAATCTGTTGTGACAAGGACTGAATCGTCCACTCGCGATCCGACGGAATTGCTTGGGACACCAAGTTGTTCAACGCAGATTGGTGCAATTGGAACGAAATCAACGATTCAGCTGGTGCTAAGGGGCGAGGTGTATTCGCTGCTATCTGATCGTTGCCCGCAATGCGATATCGAGCTACCAAACGCGTGTCGGTACTCTGCATGTCCATGACCAATGGGTGCAGTTGCAGATTCTGTAGAGGCCCCAGCAGTCTTTGCGAAAGCTGCTCCCTGGCGTTTCCAACATTGGACTCAAGCTGCTTGTCAAACTCGCTGTCCGTTTGATTCGCAATGAGTCGTTGCGTTATCCGCCTTGCAACAGGCTTGGACTGATTGAACTCCTGCTGAGCGACATAGCGAACCATGTCACCCATAATTGGTAGCTGATCCCACTTCGTTGAGAATTTACGAAGTGATTCTTGTGACTCCACACTCGCTGGAGTCCCGTTAATGCTCAAGCCACTCGGATCGAGTCGCAACTCGCGACTCGATTGAACTTTTGCCTTACTCGAGTTGTAAAACGTTGCCCCGCTTCGACTCGAACTCGTGCTCGATCGAATGTCTCCATCGAGATGCAAAGCAACTTTCCATCCCTTGGGATCAGGTAACAAGTCAACCTTCAAGTTGGTCATCACCTTACTCGCACCACGCGTGTCTGCTCCAAGAATCCTCTGCTGAACAGGCTTGGAAATAACTTGATCTTTTGGCATCAAGCGATTGATGAACTCTTCCGAGACACTGAGTCGAATGTTGGCACTGCGGTAATGCTGATTGAGTGCATCTGCTATCGCGTATTGCGACTCCGATTCGGAAAAACGCAACGATTGAATCGCTTCGGCAATGTCTACCGAAACCCTATGAATCGGCGTCTGCTCAATAGTTTCAAGATCTGACAGCAGTTTTCGATAGTCGATCGGAACAACCGTCAACGGATGAATATCCTCAGCAATCGCGCGTATCTCCTCGCTCGCCAATACAGACTTCTGCTCTGCCGATACACGATTGAAGGTCACTCGATTGAGAAACTCTCTGGCGATCGCAACCTGTTCGTCATGACTCTCCACATCACCTGCCGCAAGTGACTCCAATCGATCAAGCATCAGGAAATCAACCCAACTACTACTATCCGTAGAACGCTCTAACGCGACGCGAACTACCGCAAGATGCTTGCCTAACGTCTCAAAATCAAGCGAACTACGCTTGGTCGAAACCGGTATGGTCCCGTCCACTCCAGCAACCGGGTTGTTGACACCTTGAGTACCCGCCAAACTCATACAACGGAATACCTTCTCCCAAACAATCGATCTACGCTGGAGTCCTTGGGCAACCCACGATGCTCGTATGGCAGTCTCGTAGTGCGATTCCAGATTCGATTCCGCCCATACAAACCCAATCGCAGACAGCTGCTTGGCTCGTTCCAAAAGCTTCTGAGATTCAGCAGAAGTGATCTCCGTGGAAGAAAACGTATCACACAACTCCATTACGTCCACCAACCATGGCTCGAGCTCTTGCTTCGATCCAACAGAGTCGCTGTTGGTCATGTATTCTTGAAATGCATGAACTTCTGTAACAAGCTGGTTGGCAATCGGCCACTGCTTGGAACGTCCGCTGGGTAACACTACGCTAGGACGAACGTAACCCTGGGCATCTAACGAATCTTGCACGATCAATTTCGATGCAACTACAGGCCTTGCCGTAATCGGCCCCTGAGAACCACTTTCCTGCCCCACCCCATTCTCAGTTTTCCCCTGAGCGATGTTCTGAGTGTTGCTTTGGGCCGAAGCACCAATCGAGGCAGTGCGATTCAAAAATGGATCGGTCATATCCCTGGCGATCGGAGCCTGCAAGCGTGCCGTCGCCGTAGGCTCCAGCATCGCGATCGACATCGGAGCCTCTGAGCGATATGCCGTCCAAGTCTCGTGATCAAACAGCTCGTCAATAGGACGAGACTCCACACGCAAAGGCTCCGACTGTATCGAAGACTTCGGCACTGGATTCTGCACCACCGGAACCAAGGACGTACGAACCGGGAAGCGTACACCCGCAACCCGCTCGCCATACGTATGCTGCCAATAAAGCGTTAAGCCTACGGCGACCAGCGCTACTAAAAGCGCATAGATCCAACCGCTGACTCCCCCAGACGATCTTTGCGTCATCCCTGATTCCCCTTAGCGTCCCTTGCCAGACTTCTACTCCTTATCGTTGTCGACCTACCCAAGCCCAATCGTGAAACTCCTCTCTCACGATTTCCTCCCCTTTCCTCGCGTGACCTACCCCTCTGTACCACCTAGATAAAATGTAGGGCCTAAGCGAAATGCTAGCATGCAAATCTTGCGGTTTTGGTTATGATGTTTGTGCAAACGAAGCACAATATGAATCCCCTTCGGAACGCCTATCAACCAGGGCATAAAGGACCTATGCGATGACTCCCAACCCATCTACAAACACCTCGCCCAAAGCGCATCACAGGGCGAAAAGCATTGCTGCGAAAAGTATCGCAACAACTTCCCTCTTCTTCGCTCTGATCACTGCGGAATCTCTCGCCCCGACTCCGACCCTCTCCCAAAATTATGTTTGGGCTCAATCACCCAATACCAATTCAAAAGTAACCGAGAACAAATTGGCAACGACATCCCCACAACCCAATACCCAACCTCGGCCAATGCAGATCGATGATTTGTTTCAGTTCGAACGATACGCCGATCCGCAACTCTCACCCGACGGGTCCCACATCTATTTTCAATCCACAAAGATTCTTGATCCTCTCAAGAATCAGAAAGTCACGAACCTTTACCGATTGAAAGTTGGCTCCGCACAATCCTCGGAAAAAGATACTCAAGACGCGCCGGTCCAAGTCACACGCGCGACCAAGTCAGACACCCACCCCCGTCTTTCCCCTGACGCATCTAAACTACTTTTTGAATCTTCCAGAGACGGCACGCCGCAACTCTACATTTTAGATCAATCAGGTTTTGCCGAAGCGAAGCAACTGACCAAAATTTCCACTGGCGCATCGAATGGAATCTGGTCTCCGGATGGTAAACGCGTCGCCTTCCTCTCCACTGTTCGCCCGGAATGGAGCGAACTTGCGTTCGATCAGTCCGATGCCAAGAACAGAGAATTCGACGAACAAACCGCTTCGAACCCCGTGAAAGCCAAAACCTTTACAAAACTCTTTTTTCGGCACTGGGACAGCTATGTCGAAGACAAGCGTCAGCATTTGTTTGTCATCAATGCCGACGGCACTAACTGCCGAGACGTTACTCCTGGGGATCGCGATGCGAACCCCACAAGTATGACTTTCAGCATCGGTGATGATTTCTGCTTCTCTCCCGACGGTCGGTTTCTCATCGCCACGTGCGCACCTGCTACGGGTGAGTCGTGGACGACGAACTACGATCTTTGTCGCATTGACTTAGAGACCCCTTCGGTGACTTGGGAAAGCCTAACTGCAACGAACACAGCGGCCGACTGCACTCCTCGATTCAGTCCTGACGGCAAGAAACTCGCTTATCGCGCTCAATCCAAACCAGGGTACGAAGCGGATAAATGGGAGCTGATGCTAGTGGATACGGCCCCCGACGGTCGATGGCTTGGAAAACCTCAACCATGGACATCCTCCCTCGATCGCTCCGTAGGTGATTTCGCTTGGATAGGCAACGAAGCTTTGATCTACATCGCCGAAGAAAACGGTGCTACGGGTCTTTTCTCAGTAGATGCGTCAAAGAAACCCAAACGCTTGAACATCGAATTTCCAGATCAACGGGCAGGTCAGATTACCGGCTTAAGTTATGCAAAGGACACCCTTATTGTCGCAAGGGCCACGATGAATGCGCCGGCAGATTTCTATGCGCTTCGAACAACCAGCGGCAAACTCCTCGATGGAAACTTGAAAGCCACCCAACTCTCGACAGGCAACGAAGCCCTAAAAGCCCAAATCCAATCCGCTGTTCCCGAGAGCGTGCAAGTCCCTGTCGAAGGCTCGGTTAATATGCAGATGTGGATCCTGAAACCACCAGGTTTCGACCCTTCGAAAAAATGGCCCGTAGCCTATCTCATCCATGGCGGCCCTCAAGGAGCTTGGGAAGACGGTTGGAGCTATCGCTGGACGCCACAGCTTTGGGCCGCTCAAGGCTACGTAGTGGTCTTACCGAACCCTCGCGGATCGACGGGCTTCGGACAGAAATTCTGCGACGAGATCAGCGGCGATTGGGGTGGCAAATGCTACCGAGATTTGCTCGCAGGTCTGAACGCGGTTAAAGCCCTTCCTTATGTCGACTCATCGCGAATCGCCTCCGCCGGCGCAAGCTTCGGTGGGTACATGCAAGATTGGTTTGCTGTGAATGAAATCGCTAAGGAGTTTCGCTGCCTGATCTCGCACTGCAGCGTCTACAACTTCGAAAGCATGTGGGGTACCACGGAAGAACTTTGGTTCGATGAATATGAGCACGGCGGACTTCCTTGGGAAATACCCGGAAAATACCGCGAGTTCAGCCCCCACACACGCGCTGGAAAACTTGGGGAATACAAGACTCCGATGCTTGTTATCCACAACGACCTGGACTTCCGCTGCCCGATCGGCCAAGGCCACGAACTCTTCCAAGCTCTTCAACGTCAGGGGGTTCCGAGTCGCTTTGTCAACTTCCCAGACGAAGGCCACTGGGTTTCGAAATCGCACAACAGCCGCCATTGGCATCAGGAAGTCTTCGGATGGCTGACCAAATACTGCCCACCTGGAGCTCGTTAGACCGATGGATAGCGAAAGTCAAAGCCACGGTCCTAAGCATGGCCTAGGATTGCATTGGAAAATTCTAATCGGTTTGGCGGTCGGAGCCGTTGCAGGAATACTCTGCAACCGTTTCCTACGAGGCATCGACGGGAAGCCCGTTGAGCAGCTAAAATTCTTTGCTGACAACGTCGCTTATCCACTCGGCGAGATCTTCCTTCGCTTAATCTTCATGGTCGTCGTTCCGCTGGTCTTCTGCGCACTTACTCTCGGCGTTGCGGAAATAGGTGACGTGCGACGCTTGGGACGCCTCGGCGGACGTACCTTGATCATGACCCTCCTGTTCTCCACTGCTTCCGTTTTAATCGGACTCGCTCTGGCAAACACACTCCAACCTGGCAAAGCTGTCTCCGCCGAAGCCACCGCAATGCTTCGAGAGCGTTTCGCTTCTCAAGCGAACGAAAAAATATCCAAAGCCCGAGAAGCCAAAACTCCCATACAAACCATCGTGGAAATCATCCCGCGAAATCCTCTGCAAGAAGCCGTCGGCGCATTGGATGGCTCTTCGCCCGGAAGCGGAATGCTTGGAGTGATGTTCTTCTCCCTATGCTTCGGTATCGCACTTACTATCATCCCTCCCGAACGCTCGCGGCCAGTAATCGATGTACTTCAAGGTATCTACGATGCGGTAATGATTATCATCGGTGCGGCCATGCGATTCGCCCCTATCGGCGTCGCTGCCCTAATCTTTTCCATCACTGCGGTACTTGGACTGCAATTCTTTGTCGCCCTCTCCGGTTACGTGATCGCAGTCCTTGCCGGCTTGAGCATCCATATGTTCATCGTCTACTCCTTAGCGATCTTCTTTATCGCTGGACGATCGCCAGTTGCCTTCTTCCGCGACATCCTCGAAGTCATGCTGACCGCTTTCGGCACCTCGTCGTCGAATGCAACCCTACCAACCGCTTTGCGAGTCGTCGAAGATAAACTGCACCTGGACCGTAAAGTCTCCCACTTCGTCCTAACCATAGGTTCGACCGCCAACCAGAATGGTACCGCCCTATACGAAGGAATGACCGTTCTGTTTCTAGCACAAGTCTTCGGCGTAAATCTCGACTGGTACCAGCAATTCACCGTCGTGATCCTAAGTATTCTTGCAGGAGTGGGAACAGCAGGAGTTCCGGGTGGTTCGCTACCCCTTGTTGTTCTTGTCCTGCAAACAATCAATGTCCCCCCCGAAGGGATCGCCTTGATTATGGGAGTCGACCGACTTCTGGACATGTCAAGAACTACAGTCAATGTCGTCGGCGATATCGCCGTGGCCGCTTGCGTCGATCGCTGGGAACGGACCAGCGGCTAAGGGAACCCATTCATTGATGGAATTGCTTTTCTAGCGATACAACCAATCGTGGAGAGCTTCGGCCATGGTCGGATGCGAAAAGATCAATCCCACCGCCGCCCTATCACCAGCAAGCTTCATCGCTAAGGTCTTGCCTCCTTTTCCCGAACCAATCACCAAAATGTCATATCGTTTCATAGCATTCCTCGACGTGCCGCATCCAAGCGTGTGCGACTAAATGTCCAGTTGGCAACCGCCCCGATCTCAAATTTTTCGTCCGCCCGGCAAAAAAATTTTCGAGTTTTCTACTCGCTTCCAAATCGGAATTTCCCCATTTGCCAGCGAACTTCTTGGGGAACTATCCCGTCCTTAATGCCATCGGATCGGTAAGCTTCCTCACTCTACCCCCAAACCCTCAAATCGAGGGGCTTGGCCAATCGGCACACGAAGAAAAAATCGTGTGACCCCGCGTGCGGAAATACGGTTGTCAAAGCCGATAGCGGGGGATTAGGATCCCTTGTGTCACCAAACCACGTCTGCCCATGCCCTGACCAATCATAGAACGGATTATGTCCCGCCCACCGACCTCGAAAAACCAAAATCGCACGAAAACGCGTGCTAGCAAAAAATCGAAGACAAGCACCGTCTCAGAGAATAATGGTACGGCCGCGAGGCATGGGCACTTTAATCGCTTACCCTACCCGGCAGCCGCTTTGAAGAGTGCTCAACCCGCGCCGCGCGACGAGAATCCTCAACCGGTAAGTTCCCCCAGGCCATCCGCTGAACGTTTCTTAATCGACACTACGCCGTCCGACAGCGGAGAACTGCTTCGAACGCAACGCGTTTACTGCAAATTTCTAGGTTTGGATGCAAATGAAACCGACGAATCAGTGATTCTGAATGCTTCGAGTCGCATGGCTCAACTGGTCAATGAACGTAAAGCTTTTAACTCTCCCGAAGTTATCGTTCGTAGCCGTAGCGAAATTGCCTTAGCTACCTACCGACTACTCGATCCACGTCGGCGGGCATACCTCTGGCAACGTATCCAACTCGTCCGACCGCTCAATCGCGAAGATCGCCGCTCGTCGAGTTCCCCGTCGAATTCACTCTGGTCGCAGACCGAACCCGCCTCATCGGCCGGCGATTCGGAGTCTGACCAGAATCCCCCAAACGATTCCGAACAATCCAATACCCCTACGCTGGTCTCCCAAGAACGCGCAGGCTGGATCAACCGGCGAGTCATCGATCGCGCATTCGAACAAACCGCTTCTCAAGCAACCTTGGTTGACTCGAATCATGATGCAAGAAACTGGCTCGAAGAACGTCGCGAAATCGTTCGAACTCTGAAATCATCCGAAGACAGCATGTCGCGGGACAAGCGTCGCGAAAAATCGACGCTATCATGGTTGCTTTCGGTATTTGGCCGATAATCTAAACCCGCTCCCCCCTCTGAGAGTCCCTTGAACACCCGCGTTCTCGTCACCGGCTACGGTGGCTTTCTCGGCGCCGCGATTTGTCGGCAACTGATTTCCCAAGGCTACCGCGTAAGTGGACTCGCCCGAGGAACCTATCAACACCTTGAAGAACTCGGTGTTGAAACCATCCGTGGCTCGATCACCGATCCAAAAGATGTCTCACTAGCAATGGATCGCGTAGATGCTGTGATCCATACCGCAGCGATCGCAGGTGTCTGGGGACCGCGAGCCAACTTCGAGTCAATAAACGTATCTGCTACAGACATCTTATTGAACGAAGCCAAACAGCGAGGTGTTCAAGCTTTCGTCTACACAAGCTCCCCCTCGGTCACTTTCAATGGCACCCCTCAATCCGGGATCACCGAAGACGTCCCCTTACCAACCCGCTGGCTTTGCGATTATCCAAGAACCAAGGCCATCGCAGAACAACAGGTACTCTCGTCGAACTCTCAAGACTCATTTCACACCTGCGCACTTCGCCCTCATCTGATTTGGGGAAAGGGTGACCCTCACCTTATTCCTAGAGTTATCGCTCGATGCAAACAAGGGCGACTGCGACGGGTCGGTTCAGGGGAAAACTTAATTGATACTGTTCACGTTGAAAACGCGGCATATGCCCACGTACTGGCTCTGCAAAAAATGCTTGAACATGACCCTAAGGCTTCCGGTAAAGCATATTTCATCACCGACTCTCACCCCGTAGGATGCTGGGATTGGATCTGCACAATCTTGCGTTGCGCCAACCTCGAACCTCCCAAGAAATCGATCTCATTGGCTTCGGCACACCGAATCGGCGCAATTTTAGAATCCATTTATCGCGTCGCGCGAATTCAAGCCGAACCACCTATGACTCGATTCGTCGCCTTGCAACTCGGAATCGATCACTACTTCGATATCTCCGCCGCTCGCAACTTTCTCGGCTACACTCCTCGCGAAAATCGAGACGCTCGAATCGAAGAACTTGCTGCAGACCTGACTTGTCAAACTGAACGCAACTAAGTTCACTCCCTGTACGTGAAATAACGAGCTTCCTGCAACACTCCATTATGGCTTCAAGGCAACGACTTCAACGGAGTGGTTCTTCGCCGTATTTATCCTCAACGATCTGTTCGATTTCGAGTATAATTCGCCTCCAAGCCTGTCAAATCCCGATTGGCAAATTCCCGATCGGGGAAGCTCCAACACAACTGCGTCTCAATTCACGATCTATAGCTCATGCGTAACGCTGCCAACCCATTGCGCGATTTCCTGCTCCTCGCAATCGCTTGTTGCATCCCTTCGAACAGCGCTCTGAAGGCCCAACAAGCCGAATTGATCCGTGACACATGGGGAGTTCCGCACGTGATCTCCGAAAGTGAAACGGCTGCCATGTTCGCGTTCGGATACGCACAAGCCGAAGATCGCCTCGAAGACATTTATCTTGCAGTCCGAACAGGTGTGGGGCGAATGGCCGAAATCCAAGGACCATCAGCCCTTGACCAAGACTATCTGATGCGTCTGACGCACAACGATACCTTGCACGCAGCGTATTTGCAAAAGGCACCTGAACAAGTTCGCAGAAACCTAGAAGCATTCACCAATGGGATTCGAGCTTACATCAATGAGCATCCCGACGAAGCCAAATCGGTCGCGATCGATATCGAACCTTGGCACCCTTTGGCCGTCGGACGCGCGATGATCCTCCGCTGGCCGATCGGTACCGTTATGGACGATCTGAAAAATGCTCCCCAACGCTCGAAACCGGCCGCAGGCTCGAACCAGTGGGCGGTCTCTCCAAAACGATCCGCCGATAAATCCGCTATCCTCCTCTCCGATCCGCATCTTACTTGGGAAGGACTAGCAGTTCTGTACGAAGCACGTTTTCACGGTGGTGATCTACACATGAACGGCTTCTACTTAATCGGCTCTCCCATGCTTGCCATCGGCCACAATCGTCAAGTTGGATGGTCCCTTACTACCGGCGGGCCTGACACCTCCGATGTCTACCAAATCAAGTTTCGCGCCACACCAAAACCTCAATATCTTTACGATGAGCAGTGGCGAGACATACGTGTCGAATCGTTCACGATCCCAGTAAAGGATAGCGACCCAATTGAACGAACGGCCCTCTACACCCACCTTGGCCCTATTCTTAGCCCCCCCGATGAGAAGACCGAAACGGCGTTCGTTGGAGCTTCTCCTTATTGGGACCAAACTGGTCTCTACGAGCAATTCTATGCGATGGCTCACGCTCGTGATGTGCGGGAATTCAACGCAGCTCTAGGTATGCATCAATACAACGAACAAAATGTCATGGCTGCGGATCTCCAAGGCAACATCTCCTACATCCGCAATGGAGCAACTCCTATTCGCCCCGAAGGCTACGACTGGAAACGACCCGTTGATGGCACCACCAGTAAAACAGCGTGGAAAGGCATCCACCCGCAGTCTGATCTGGTACAAGTTCTAAACCCCAGCAAAGGGTACATGCAAAACTGCAATATCAGCCCATCGAACATGATGATCGGTTGCGAATTGACTCCGGAGAAATATCCAGACTACATCTACAACGTCTCCTGGGACTCGAATAATCCTCGAGGTCGCCGCACCGTTGAACTCCTCGATGCGAATCGCTCTATCACCATGCAAGATGCCATGAACATCGTTCTTGATATTCATGATCGCCTCGCTGCTAGATGGCAAACTGAACTGAAAGCAGCCCTCGCAGCCCACGGCGAACCCTACGCAGAGGATGCGACTTTCCAAGAAGCCGTCCAAGGAATCCTTGGTTGGGATGGACAATACAGTGTTGATGCGACCGCTTCGGCCCTCTTCAAGTTCTGGCGAATGAAATGCGGCGAGAAACTTGATCTCGCTCCACTCGGCAAAGACGAGCCTCTCCCTGACACATCGCGCATCGCCGCACTCGAACTGCTCAAGGAGACAATTCAAGAAATGACTCAACGCTACGGTAAATGGAACGTCCCTTGGGGACAAATCCACGTCGTAGGACGCGGCGGAATCTACTTCCCTGCTCCCGGCGCTGACTACAACTCCGGCGATAAAGAAGCCAACTTCTCGGAAACACTTCTCGATGTTCGAAGCGTGCCACTGAAAGATCAACCGGGCATTCAAGTCGCAAACAGTGGCTCGATGGCGATGATCCTGATGTTCTTTGATCCATCCGGCGTGCGTTCCTTTACTTGTACTCCCTGGGGCCAATCTGCACATCCACAGTCTCCTCATTACATCGACCAAGCTGCCGCTTTGTATTCCCGCCGAAATATGAAACCGACTTGGTGGTCGATCGATGAAGCTCGCGCTAATGCAGAATCGACCAAATCAATGAACTTGCCAAATCCTTAACGCCAAGCAAATCGAGTCCGTTCAGACCATGAAAAAAGCACTCGCATTTATTATCTTTGCTGCTTGCGCATCGGTCATCCTTTACTGGATGTTCCAAGTTGTACCACCGGCCGACAAACTTCCATCTACACCCAGTCTCACCAACGAGGCACCCAACGCGCAATCCCCCCCTGAACAACCAGTAATAACCCAAAGCTCTCAGAACTTCGAAGATCCTCGACTTACGTTCGATTCCCCATTTCGAAATATTCGCCCCGACATTAAGTATCTAGGTGACGCAAGCTGCTTGGATTGCCATCAAGCCCTCTGCACCACGTTTCACCAACACCCAATGGGTCGCTCTGCGATCCTCGCTGGAGCCGACAATTTGGAGAACCTTGCGCCAGAAGCGATGAATCC
>CAIJIZ010000574.1 GCA_903820735.1 uncultured Pirellula sp. | reverse complement strand
GAGCGCTTGGGGGTGCGCGGACGATTGCGCGGACTACGGCCCAGGAGGACCGCACCACAGTTGCGCGGACCGCACCACCATTGCGCGGCCCACACCACCATAGGGCCGCAATTACGAGCGCAGCGAGGCGTCCAGAGCACGTGGGGATGCGCGAGAGTTGCGCGGACCATTGCGCGGACTACGGCCCAGGAGGACCGCACCACCATTGCGCGGATCCACACCACAGTTGCGAGGGCGGTTGACGCCAGAGAATCTTTGTGAAACCCCTCGCCGTAGGGGTTTTTCGAAGGCGCGAAACTTGCGACTTGAGGAATGTCAAAATAAATAACTAAAGTTTCCACCGAAAATTGTTGTGGCAGGTCCGGCAATAGGGTAGAAATTCGCTCTGAACAGCGGTCGGTTTACCGAGAACAACGATTTTTTCGATGGTAAGCTCGATCGGTCCATGCCCCCCCCCTCATCAACGATTTTCCGCCCGGATCATCGATTTGGAGTTCATGCTCATGCCCAAAGTTCCATTGATTTTTTTGGAATCGCTTTCCCTGAGGAGAGCATCCGAAGCAGATCTGACTGCTTGCGGTTTTGCGAATTTGGCAGAAGTGCAAACTTCTTGGCCAAGTTCCAATTCTTATTGTCGGCCGATGGTTTCTCATCGTGCCGTTTCTATTTGGGCCGTGGATAAATCCCTTGCGGGTTCTGCGTCGTCTTGTTGTTAGTCACACCAACACTGTCTGAGTAGCTCTATAGGTTTGATTTGTTGAATCAAATCGCGCGAGTGCTCGGACGTTATCACGCCATTAAAGTTCACTATGCCGGCAGCTCTGTGGGGTTGTTTGCTCGAGTTTGAATCCTTTCGGAATTTTCACATGTTTTTGTCACGTCAAACAAAGGTTTCACGCGTTATGCTCAAGTCGATTCGTACTTTTATCAATCGTATCCGAACCTCTCTTTTCGGTCGCATGGAGCGGATGAAGGAGTCCTCGAAGCGGATGGCTTTCGAGAGGAAGCGGAAGACACTGCGACGCTTTTTGCGCAATGGATTGCGAGTCGAGAATCTTGAAGGTCGAGCTCTGATGGCGGTGGATATGAACGTCATCGGTACGCCATTTGCGATCGAGATGGACGCTGCGAATGACACTGCGGTCATTTCGCGATTGCCGGCAGCGACCCCCTACCCTGCCGCTTTGATGGTGGAGACGAACACCGCCGATCCGGATCATGACCCGGACGTCACCGGCGACGAGACATACACGTTCATCCGCACGGCTGGGACTGGATCGTCTGGCGTTACCGTATCGGACATCGGAACAAATGCGGGCCAAGTTTTGACCGTCGGTGGCGATCTGGCGATCAGCAATCCAAAGGGTGCTAATCGAGCGATAGCGAGCTTCACTGTTACGGGCATCGAGACGATCAATCTTGATCAAGCCATTAATGTCAGTGGAAGCGTCAGTGGAAACGCGGATACGGTGAACGTGGATGATCCCGCCAAGGTTGCTCAAGCGGTGAGCTTGGTCAAGGCAGCGGGTGCAGTGAACGTCGATGCGGGGGCTTACACGGATGGCGCAGTGACGGTAGCCAAGGATAATTTGACGGTGGGTATTGCGTCGGGAGTGAGTGGTTTTTCGCTCACTTTGGGTTCTGCGAACAACATCACCTTGACCGGTGCTGGTGATATGGATGTCACCGGTAACAGCAGCAGCAATACGATTGTGGGCAATGACGGTGCCAATGAGATCGATGGTGGTGCTGGTGATGACACGCTCACCGGTGGTGCTGGCAATGACACCCTCACTGGCGGAGCGGGTGTTGATACGGCAATATTTGCTGGAAACTATGCCGACTTCACCGTAGCGATCAGTGGCACGACAGTTACGGTAACGAAGACTTCTAGCGGCGAAGTCGACACGTTGACTGGAGTGGAAAAGCTTCAATTCGGCGACTTGGACGTTTTGATCGTCGGTAGCGACTTGGCTTACACGACCATCACTTCAGCGATCAATGCAGCGGCTTCCGGAGATGTGGTGTTGATTTCGGCTGGTACCTACAACGAAGCGTTGGAGATTGAAAAAGAGATCCACTTGATTGGATCTGGCAACGGCACGGATCCGACCGCCGACACGATCATTGATCCGACTTCGAATAACTCCCATGGTTCGCAAGATGGTATTTGGTTTGGCTTGGATTCTGATGGATCGTCGATCGCTTCGTTGCGCATCACAGGTGCTACCAACGGTATTCAGATTCAAGAGCCATCTGCGGTCAACGCAACAGGCAATTTGACTATCAAGAACGTTGTGGTTTCCGGTAATACCACCTATGGGTTGAACTTCCGCAACGCTACGCTTGGTACCACTGGTATGGTGAGTATTGAGGATTCCGAATTCTCGAGCAACGGACAAGTCGGTATCCGCTTCCCTTCGACGGGTACTTATGCGGGTATCAGCGTAACGGGAAGTACTTTCGAGGATAACGGCGTTCAAGGGTTCGCGACCCTTGGAGGTTCCGTCGCATCGGTTTCGATCAGCGAGAGCACTTTTGCCAACAACGGTACGGGTGCAGCGGCGGGTCACGGTGACTTGATTTTGAACACCTTCAGTGGCAATGCCACCCTTTCTGATTTGACCATTACTGGCGACGGTTCTGGCGGAAACGGTTTGCAAATCACCGGTCCGACGAATCCAAATAGTGGAGCGGAACCTGACCCACGCAAGGCTGTTGGCCCGATTGGCACGGTAAGCTTGTCGGATATCAGCATCAGCGGCAGTTATGGTCGCGATGTGGCTTTGGTTGGTCGTTATACCGACCTGGCTGGATTGTCCATCAGTGGTTTGGACATTACGGCGACACAAGGGGCCAATGTGGGTTGGGTGCAATTAGCATTCGATAACGTTGGTGGAAACATTGATCTTGCAACGTACGGATTGGCAACAGCCGGACTTCGCGTGCGGATGACATCCAACAATGGAGTCGATTTCGCCTCGGCAACAGATTACACCCAAGGAGCGACGCTCACCGGTGGTTCTGGTACAGATGGCTTGATCGGGTATGTCCTCAATGACACCTTGAGTGGTTTGGCTGGTGCGGATTACCTTGCTGGTAACGCTGGCGATGATTCGCTTAACGGTGGGGCAGGAGACGACACCATCGACGGTGGAACGGGAACTGACACCGCCGATTTCTCCGGAAACTTTGCTGCCTACACGATTACCTTCAGCGGCGCTAATATGATCGTAACAGGCGCGGATGGAACGGATACGGTCACGAACGTTGAGAAGTTGACGTTTGATGACAAGACCGTATGGGTGGTTGGTTCTGCCGTAGGCAGTACCTTGACGACCATCAACTCGGCAGTGTCGGCAGCATCGAATGGTGATGTGATTGTGATAGCTCCCGCAACGTACACGGAGAATGTCACCGTTAGCAAGGCTTTAACCATCCAAGGTCCATTTGCGGGTGTCGCCGGTACGGATGTTTCGCGTTCTGTAGTTGACGGAACGGACGAAGCGACGATTGTTGGTATGTTCAAAGTAAGCTCAACCGGATCGGTGACGATCTCTGGTTTGAGGTTTTTGAATAACTCTTCTTCTGGCATTGGTGGACCAAGCAACCCAGCGTTGCAGCGTCAAGCGGGGAGCTCGGGTGGGGTTCACACCTATTCGAACAACATTTTCTACAGCACCGAATCGGCTGGTGACAATAACACGGGCGACCGCGCGATTTCCTTCGAAGTTCTCGGATCGGGAAGTACGACCGTCAGTGGCAACTACATTACCGGTAATGGAACGACGAGTGACAAGTACGGCACAGCGCGTTGGAACCGAGGTATTTGGTCCGATGGCGGTGGAACG
>CAIJIZ010000573.1 GCA_903820735.1 uncultured Pirellula sp. | reverse complement strand
TGCGAATCGCCATTGAAAGTTCCGTCGAATCCTCACTTGAACAAAGCCGATCGGCTATGGATCAGCAAGCTCGCGAACAAGTTTTGAAGCTTCTCGACAAGCACGTGCTTAGCTATTCGTCGTCGAGCGAAATAACGGAGCTGACGGATGAATTCATCAAGACCGAGATACTCAAGGCTGATACGGAGTACGATCTTGTACTCGACCGCCCAAGCGGTACATATCATCAACTTTGGAAATTAGTCAGTATTGGCCCGGATGCCATGCACAAAATACGACGGTGGGATCGGGAAACCGCAACTCGAAATCGAGTAACCCAATCGGTTTCGCTTACATTCGCGTCGATCGGCGCGATGGCCTTTGCCTCGGGGATAAGCGGCTTGATTGCAAGGCGACAGACGGATAGAAAGCGGATCGGATGACGACGAACCTACCCGATATTGAGCATCATCTAGTCGACCGTATCCGGGCTGGTCAAACGCAAGCTTGGCAAGACTTCATCGATCGCTTCGAAGGCCGCCTGTTCTCGTACGTTCACCTGCGCATCATGGACAGAGCGGCTGCCGAGGATATCGTCCAAGAAACTCTTATCGGGTTTTTAAACAGCCTTCCGAACTACGATTGCTCGAGACCACTCGAGAGTTACTTGTTCTCGATCGCAGCTTATAAACTGACCGATCACTTGCGGCGTGAAGGCCGACGGTTTGCAGTACAACTGGTTACACAAGATAATTCCAGCGAAGCTTTGCAAAGGATGCCTTCCGGGGGAAGGCAAGCCAGTAGCATCGTCCGTTCCCACGAACAGAAGGACCGCGAAGAAGAATCGTTGGTCGCTGCGTTAAGAGAGCAATTATCGAAATGGCAAGATCGGGGTGACTATCAGAAACTCAAGTGCATTGAGATGCTCTTTGTTCTCGGACTCGGTAACAAAGAGGTTGCTCAGTCATTGGAGATCAGCGAACAGCAAGTGGCCAACTACAAGTCCGACTTCTTGACGCGAACCAAGTCTTTGATCCATCGGCAAGCTGATCGGGAACACTTTCCAGAATTGGACTCGCAGTGACCAATGCCCGACAATCGTGCCGGTGGAAACATGTCGCCATTTGTTGAATCGATTACATCGTTTTGATAATTGTATTGCGATCAAAGCGAACTTTGGCGTTATTCGCATAAGTGTCCTCCGGGTGTCGATAACCCAAGGCACAAGCGACTTTGGTCATGTATGGCGTTGAGTCAAGACCGAGAAGCGTATCGTATTTTGCCGGCTCAATGCCTTCCATTGGGCAAGTATCGATCCCGAGTAACGCCGCACTCGTCATCAGTTGCCCCAATGCGATGTAAAGTTGGTGGGCTGCCCAATCGGGAATTTGGGATTCCTGACGTTCGATGAACCCAAGAACAACTTTTCGGTAGCCGGCTAATGATTCGATCGGCAGTGATCGCTCATTCGCCACATCTTCCAAGAATCGATCGACATAATCGGTATTCATTGAGCGAAGACCAGCGAAGACCACGAAGTGTGAGCACTCCTTGGGTTGTTGCTGCCCCCATGAAATCGCCGGTAGTTGGTCTTTAATGCTTTGACTTGTAATGACGATGAATTGCCAGGGTTGCAAGCCAAAACTGCTGGGGGTTAGGATCAGCGAATCTTCAATAGCGTTCCACTGGGATGGAGGGATTTGACGGTCCACATCGAATCGCTTCACCGCATAACGCCATCGTAGGGCTTGTATCAATTCATCGGTTGCAAGTTGCGGAGCAGGAATGTTTGATGGGATAATTTTCGATCGGTTCACAGTGTTGCTTTCATAATTGGATGTTGGGAATGAGGGGATGCGAGTTGTTTAACAACGACGTTAGACCGCCGAGCATATTGTGTCTACGGCTGATGCGAGGCTGTTGGAATCGGTCATCTCGATGCGTTCGATGGTTGGCATCGAACGAAACCAAATTTCCTGGCGACGGACAAACTGCCGCGTATGGATCGTAATTAATTCCTTCATGGACTTGTAATCTATCTCGCCAGCAAGGTACTGAAGTGGTTCTTTGTAACCAACTGCCTGAGAAGCCGTTCGGCCCAGTGTTCCAAACTTCTCTAGCAGCCCCTGAACTTCGTCGATCAATCCACATTCAAGCATTTGATGGACGCGGTTTTCGACGCGGTGATGCAAGACGGCTCTATCCCAACCCAAGACGAAAGCACGACTCTGAGGCGGAACGACGAATTTCTCAAATTGCGTTTGCCAATGACTTAAAGGCTTACCTGTTATTCGGGCTACTTCTAGCGCCCGAGTCATACGCCGGACGTCGTTAGGCATGATTTTTTTTGCCGAGAGTGGATCGACTTGAGAAACACGTTCGTGAAGTCGTTCCGTGCCAACTTCGGTGACCTCAAGTTCAACGGCTTTACGAAATTCCCAATCCGCTTGTGGCCCTTGAAAGAATCCGCATATCAATGATTTCAGGTACAGCGGGGTCCCGCCAACGAACAGTACTCGTCTCCCTCGCTCTTTGATCTCCGAGACAATGCGATGGGCGTTCGTCAAATACTCTGCAACACTGTAGTCTTCGTTCGGATCCCGAACATCGATCAAGTGATGCTGGATTGCTGTTTGTTCTTCTCGCGTTGGCTTGGCTGTGCCGATATCCATTCCACGGTAGACCGCCATCGAATCGACGGAGATGATTTCGGCGTCGATTCGCTCCGCAACTCGGAGGGCTACCTGAGTTTTTCCTGAGGCGGTCGGGCCGGTTAAGTAGAGGACTTGGTCCAATGGGGCCAAAATCCAATCGCTGGGTATCCCAGAAGTTTCCATACTTTCAGCTTCTCACTTGCACGAACATGGCAACCAATTCGACCGATCGACAGTGATCTTACATGATCGTTTAGGGTGGTTTTCCCCCGAGTTTCAACACGGCAAATGGTAGTTGCGAGGCAATCGGCAGGAAAATCGACAGTTTGTCCCGCTGTAGATGACTTGGAATCGACAAACATACAGAAAATGCCTACGATTGCCCGCAATTGGGGGAGGTTCAGAGCCTCCCTTCCTTCCAAAAAGTCCTGCTTAACTCCGCAAGCGTACTCACTTGGTTTAGCATTATGGCTTCTGATATTTTAGATCGGCTGATGGAGCAACTGCACCAACGGGCCCGTGAACTACCCGACGGATCGTACACGACCAAACTGATTCGTGGTGGGATTCCTAAAATGGGTAGCAAAATCCTTGAAGAAGCCCTGGAAGTAATCGAATCGGCTCGCGAGACGGGCGATGAGGGCCGTGAGCACATGGTGCGTGAAGCGTGCGATGTGCTCTACCACTTGTGGGTCCTCCTAGCGACGAAAGAAATTCACGTTGATGATCTCCGAAGAGAACTTCAGCGACGCGAGGGGACTTCGGGCATCGTAGAGAAGCAAAACAGAGAAGCAAAATCGTAAGTCGGGAGAATCGTCGTGAGTTCTGGAAGTGACTTGTTGAGAATCGGTGTACCGAGCAAAGGGCGTTTAAGTGAATTGGCAACCGAGTTGCTACTTCAAGCGGGTCTGCAATTTCGCCGACAGGATCGAGCTTTGTTCGCAAGGGTCAATGGACTTCCGGCGGAGATCACATTTCTCCGCACCGATGATATCCCTACCCTTTGCGCCGAAGGTGCAATCGATTTGGGATTAACCGGAAGCGACTTGGTAGAAGAAGCACAAGCGGAAGTCTTGGTTCGCATGAAGCTTGGGGTAGGACGTTGCCGTCTGGCAATGTGTGTTCCGTTGCACGGTGACATACAAGCTCCGGTAGACTTGAAAAACAAACGGGTCGCAACAAGTTTTCCAAACACGACCAAGCGGTTTCTAGATAGCCATGGTGCACCAGTCCATTTGGTTCACCTCAACGGCTCGGTGGAAGTCATGATTTCCTTAGGTGTCGCCGATGCGATCGTGGACCTTGTAGAAACAGGAAGCACATTGGCCGCGAACCAGCTACGAATTCTCGATGTGCTTGGGGAATACGAGACAGTTCTGATCCAATCTCCAAAATGCCGTGATCTGATCACCGCAGACCGGATTGTTCGGCGTCTCGAAGGGGTCGTGATCGCGCGCGATTATTCTCTGTTGGAATACAATGTACCTAGAGACCATCTTTCGGCAGCGGAAGCCATCACACCGGGATTTACTTCACCGACCGTCAATAGCTTGGAAGATCCAAAATGGTGTGCCGTTCGCGCGATGGTCAAGCGTAAGGAAGTGATTGCCATTATGGAGCAGCTCGAGCAAATCGGCGCGACCGCCATTCTTGAGTTTTCCATCAACAACTGCCGAATTGATTCCGGTTCCTGAGTTCCGATTGCGCGCGGTTTGGAAACACAGAGACACAGAGAGCACAGAATAGAAGATTTGGTCCTGTTTAGGATTTTAGATATCCAGTCTTCCCTATCGACTGTAGTTATCCACTACTATTCCTCGTCTATCACACACCCCCACCCACACCCTCTGTGTCTCTGTGCCTCTGTGTTTCCCCTGGTGCGCGCGGTTTGGAAACACAGAGACACAGAGAGCACAGAATAGAAGATTTGGTCCTGTTTAGGAT
>CAIJIZ010000572.1 GCA_903820735.1 uncultured Pirellula sp. | reverse complement strand
CCCCGCCGGCCTTCTTCTCTCCCTCGCCCTTCGTCTCTCCATCGGCCTTCTTCTCGCCATCGCCCTGCTTCTCTCCATCGCCCTTCTTCTCTCCATCGCCCTTCTTCTCTCCATCGGCCTTCTTGTCCTCGCCCGTCTTTGGCTCCTCGCCAGCCTTCTTCTCCTGCGGATCCTTTTTATCCTCTCCGGCCTTTTTATCCTCAGCCGACTTAGTGTCCTTGCCTGACTTATCCTTACCTGAATTTAACTCCTGCTCAGACTTCTGCTCCCCTCCAGACTCGTTCTGCTCCCCAACCTTCTGGTCCTTCGGTGATTGCGATTCTCCCTTCCCGTCGCTCTTATCGTCCTTCTTCTCCGTCAAATCGTTCTGTGCACTCTCAAGCTGCTTATCTAAATCCTTCTGGTCGTTGGCAGCACTCTGTGTGTCCTGACCCGCCTCCGTTCGACCACGCGTCGCTCGCTGAATATTCTCGATCCGACGCAGATCCTTCAATACATCCTCAAGCCGCTTTCGCTCGTCCTTGACCCGCGACGATCGATTCTCACTCTGCAAAAGCTCCAATAGCTTCTTGAGATTCTCCCGACTCGCTTCCTGCTCCGGTATCGCTCGCGAATACTGCCCCTTACCCAACAAATCACTCGCTTGCAACATGCGCTGCTGGGTCGCTAACTGCTTGCTCATCTGGGCTGCTTGAAGCAACAATCCAGCGCGCGTCGGATTCGTCGCCGCCTCGATTTCACTCATCCGCATAAACACCTCTTCGAGGTTCGCATATTGAGTAGCAAGCTGCGTTTGCTGCAACTTCAATTGATCTGTCGGTTTCTCACCCGATTGCGGCCCCGCCGGTGACTTCAGTGCCCCTTCCTGCCCCAACACCCGCTGCCCACTAATGAACAACGACCCACCACCCTCCAGAAACAAACAACTTACCGTTAACCAACCAGCTAACACCCACGAACGGCAGGCGAAACGCCCAAGCAGTGTAACTACCGACCGAAATTGCTGGATCATCTGGTTGCGCCTATAGAACGAATTTCAACTCTGCAATGAACGAACCGGAAACAACACCCTCGGAACACCTATTTGAGCAAATCGAGCACACTCTTCTTTTGCTCTTCCTTGGACCGATCAAGCAACTTCGACTGCTCATCGAGAAGCCCCCGTACACGATCGATTATTTCATTGAGGTCCTGAAGTTCAATCATGCCGGAAAGGATGGCATTCAAAGCGACGATGATCTCGTTGTTTTGACCAATGAGCTTCTCAATCCGATCCGAAAACTCAACTGAACTCGCCTTCGCTGCTGCAGGCTCAAGCCCATTTATTTCACTCGAAAAAGGTTGCCACTGTGCTTCCATCAGGCTGCTCAATGGAATCTTGATCTTCTCTTCAAGCCGCTCCCGGCGATCCTTGCTGTCGATTCGATTGTTGATCAATTCAGCTACCAACTGCGAAATCTCATTGAGAACCCCCTTGAGCTCACTCTCGGACTTGCCCGCTTGCGCAGAAGCCTGCTGTGCTCGCAATAACAATAATCGCCCCCGACGCTCAACATCGGATTCCTTCGATCCTTCACTCTCATCAACCACCACCGATCCAGCACCGGTATCACCGGTTGAATCAGTAGCTGACTTCTGCGAATCCGCAGAGGTCGATTCGGTATTGTTCTTGTTCGTTAACACCAACAAGTCCCGCAACTGTCCAAGCTCACTGATGATTTGTTCAAGCCGCCTGCGCATCGCTGCTTCCCGCCGATCGATCAACACCAAAAACTGATCGACTGTCACTACGCTCAGCTGTATCGGTGTCGAACGACCCGTATGCGGTTTTGCTTCCCCAACCACTCCATCAACACTCTCCTGCTTACCGTCCCCACCTGGCACCTGCGAAGCACCAACAACACTGGACGATGGCATAAAATCCGAAGCCGCTACAAGAAGTGCAAGCGTTGATCCCACACTAGGAACACTTTGACCCGCGTCGCGCATCGCTTTCAAATCAACATCCAAATCCGCATTCCCCTGCGGTGTAACCTGCACGTCCACCCGCGCAAGTGGCTGCTCGTCGATGATCGACTCCACCCAAACCTGATTCAAGTCGTAGTCGTCTTTGACCTTACTGCGAATCGGTATCATCGCATTCTCCGTAATCGCCGAACCTATCCCCTCAAGCTTCATGTCAATCTCCGGCGGAGTGTCGACAATACTCGCAATGACGAACTGCTGTACCCGCGTCGCACACAGTCCTTGATCATCCCAAAGCCGAATCTCGATAAAGAGATTATCCTCAAGCAAACCAAGCGGAACCGGGAACTCCGACGCCGGCTTATCGAACTCAATGCTGTACTCGGGACGCACAGGGATAACCTCGGAACCAGAAGCGACTTGCGCCGCACTCGAAGAAGCAACTTGCGAACCAGTGCGCTGTATATCGCAACGCGAAATCGGCTTGTTGGCTCGAACCCACAGCGATACGTCCGTGGCTTGAGGAAGCCGCATGCCGTTGCGGTAAGGTAATCGCTCGTTCCCCCAAGTGGTCTTCGTTGATCGCTGCAAATACTGCGGATACGCGACGTCCACTTCGGTCGAAACCGCAAACGGCGCATCGACCGTTTCAATTTGAAGGTTGGCTAGCCGCGCATCCCCACCCGAAAGTGTAAACCAAAGCGACTCATTGATGGCTTCCAACGGAGGACCATCCAGACTGAACTCCTTCGGGTTCGACGTGGAATAACTGAGCATACTCGCTCGCCCACGATTCCCCGATCGATCGCGATACTGGAACGAACACTTATCATAAGGTGCCGCCAAAAGATCCTTGGCCGTCGTTCGCAATTTCAACGATGACCCCTTCGGTACAGATACCTTACCATCCTGAAACGAAACCAAATACTTATCTCGTTTCGGAGTGCTAGTAAACGACGGCACATCAAGCTCCACACCGACAAGCCCCAAAGTCGTTCGCCTAGGCCACGGCTGATCCGATAAAGTGTAAAGTCGCTTCGTCCAATGCTTGAGGTAATCCGGAGCAAACATCCAACCTGCTGTCACCAAAGTCACAAGCGCAGCGAAGAGTCCCAATTCACGCTGCAAGGTCGCGAACCGAACCAACGAATTCACATCGATCTTCTGAATCAAATCGACCGCCTTGCGAGCCGCAAGCTCGATCATTCCCGGGCGATTCGGATGCTCGATCTCCTCGAAGTCCCTCGTCTTCGTTTTAGAAAGCGACTTCGATTGAGACTTTGGTTGCGACTTCGATGCAAGCCCCTTCGCGTCTGCACCCCTGGCCTGTACCGTCGTAATCAACGTACTTTGAAATTCCGGATGCTGCTTCTCAATCACCAATGCTAACGAAGAATCACTCCAATGAACCAACCAACGGTTCCAATAAAAGTGAACCAAAATCCATATCGTCCCCGCTGCGATCAGCCCTAACATGACGATGCGAACAATTCTCGGTGATTCGTCCGAACCAAAACGAGTCGGAAGATAATCGATCAAGCCAAAGAGCAAAAACGATCCAATCAACCAAGATGCTAGTACCACAGCTCCCTGGGTAGCAATCAGTCGACTGATGAGACTTCGAAGTTCCCCAAGTTTCTGCCGGATTGGTACGGGGAGTGATTGTTGGCTAGAATTGCTCATAGGATCCAATTGTACTAAATCTTCATCAGAAAACCTACCGCTCGACGCATGGCTTCATCGAACCAGTCGCCAAAACCCGCATCTCAACAACCGACCAATCCATGGGAAGTCAGTGTTTCTGAGGAAAGTACCGCATCCTCCCCGAGTTCTCCCCGGCCTGTGACAGTGGAATTTAACGGGACATTAGATGCCAAACAGATCCGAAAGTTCTACCATAATCCCACCCAGTTCGGATGCTTACTCCCATTAGTCCTGATCTCTGCTTTCATCTGGGGATTCCCGTTCTACATGTTTGTCGGCATCGCCGGCCCATTGATCGCCGCCATCATCGCTCTGCTGGTCATCCTAGGGATGTACCGGAAACTTCTAGGAACCGGGAAAGTCGAAAAGCTGATTGGAATTCGACCGTGGTTAATCGGCCAGACCCACGGCGTGGTCTCAGGAGGAAGATGGACTGTTTGGCACAACGATTTCTGCATGCAAACAACCACCCGATCCTTTATGGACGACCCCGGAAGCGGAATGCTGGTCTATCCATCCCCCTCCTCTCCATCGCCACTCGCGATGGTTCCAAGCACTTGTTTCTTTGAATCCAGCTGGCGCGATTTACTCAATGATTACCTCACCAACCGCACCTACACTCCTCTGATTGCCGAAGCACCACCAACCGATGCATGGGTCTCCATGCTAAGTCCCACAAAGAGCCTCTCGTTAATGGATCGTTACCGTGCGATCCACTGGCGTCCAAGCTCCCATATACTTCTCGTCGTTCTGGTATTTGGGGTCTGGGCTACCCTTTTCGAACAGTTCCCAGCTTCGCCCATGCGATTCTGGGCCATCAGTGCCCTGGCCCTCGTGCCATGGATACTGCTCGAAGTCACTCGCTTTACTCGCGCAAAACTCCTTGCGAAATGGGAATTCCAAAATCCACAGCGCGCTCCCTATCGAAAATCGATCCATGCACTCCATGGCCGAAATCAATTGTCAGATGCGGCGTGGCCCGAAATCCGATGGTTTAACCAAGACACTCTGTTCGTATCCGATTTCCAACATTGGATGCGAATCCCCACCCGCTACGTGGAATCCGTTCTCGTCGAACCTAACTACATCACCTTCCGCCTGCACGACCTTAAAATGGTTTTCCACCGCGAAGGCTTCGAAGACGAATCGCATTGGCAAGCCGCTTGCAACACCGCGAGATCGCTCGCCGCGACTAACGATTAACTCGCCAATCCCCGCAGTACTCGCATGTTCACGGCATCCCACTCTTCCTCGTCGTCGTTAAGCCCCTTGTCCGTCTCTAAATACATCGGCCACTGCTTGAGCACCGTGTTCTTCAATACTCGCTCAAACCCCTCTAAACCGATCGTGCCAAGACCAATATGCTCGTGCCTATCTACACGCGATCCACAACCCTTCTTACTGTCATTCAAATGAAGCGCTCGGATTGCACCCAACACCCCTAACTTCTTCGCTTCACGCTCCCAAGCCTTAAAACCACTCTCGGTCGAAAAGTCATAACCAGCCGCATGCGCGTGGCAAGTATCGAGGCATACCCCCACCCGCATCGATTCCCCCGTGCGCTCCAAAAGCCACGCAAGCTGTTCCATGCTCCAACCAAGACAAGATCCTTGGCCAGCCGTATTCTCCAACAACAACCACGACTTCTTCGCTTCGACTCTTCGTGAAATCTCTACTATCGCATCGACGATTCGCTGCATCCCCTGCTCCGGTGTCGATTCAACAAAAGCACCCGGATGCATGACTACACCATCAAGCCCCAATTGCTCGGCTCGCTGCCACTCGACACTCATCCCATCAATACTCTTGTTCCACAATTCATCCTTAGGTGAAGCAAGATTGATGAGATAAGAAGCATGCGACAGAGGGTTCGTCACCCCCGTGTCGCGCAACCGATCCGAAAACAAAGCGACCTCCGGATCTGAAATAGTCTTCGCTGCCCACTGGTTGTTGTTCTTCGTAAACAGCTGAACGACATCCATCTCCAATTCGGCAGCAGCGTCAATCGCCTTGTAATACCCACCTGCAATGCTCATGTGCGCGCCGAGCTTGACCATAACTGCTTGTCTCTATTCCTTCTACGTGAATACTAACTCAACCAATACAACTCATGGGCCACCAAACCCGCAGGGCTGCGAACCGCAAGCTCACCACCCACCCCAATAACTACACTTCTGCCAATGGACTACTCGCATCCCCGAAGGCCTGCTGCTCGATACCCATCTTCTGCATCATCGAAAGGTACAACCGACACATCTGCCGCTCAGACGACTGTCGGTAATCCAACACCCGCCCTGTCTTGATCTTACCACCACCCTTACCAATCATCACGACTGGTAACTGAGATGCATCGTGACTACCTGTCATCATGCTTGAACATAGCATAATCATCGAGTTGTCCAACGCGGTCCTCTCCCCTTCGTTGATCCCCTGCAGCTTCCTGGCAATGTAACCCATCTGCTCAAGGAAAAACTGATTGACCTTGAGCCAATCCTCCGTGTCGGAGTGGGATAACAAGTGGTGAATCATGTAATCGACTCCAAGATGCGGGAATCGCAACGAAGAGTGATCGTTGTTGAGCTTTAGCGTCGAAATCCGGGTCGTATCCGTCTGGAACCCTAAAACGAGGATATCGCACATCAATCGCATATGCTCAGAAATATCTTGAGGAATTCCGTCCGCAGGTCGGTCGATGTTGGGCTTGTCCAACGTGGGCTTCCAACCCTGTAACTCACCACGCTTGCCAGCATTGGAAATCCGCTGCTCGACATCCCGTACGGAATCGAGATACTCGTCAAACTTGCGCTGATCGCTCGCGCTGATCTGCCGGCGAATATCCCCAGCATGCTCAAGAATTGAATCCAATACGCTCTGATCCCCACGATGATTCTCGTCCTTGAACAAGCGATCAAACGCCAACGCTGGATAGAGTTCAAGTGGAGTCGGTGTCGTTGGACTCGACCAAGAAATGTGCGAACTGTAAATCATGGAGTAGTTCTTATGCACCGATGGATTGGACTTCTCGCAACCCAACACCAAACTCGGCACCTTCGTCGTACGACCCACCGTCTGCGCTAAAAACTGATCGATACTGGTCCCCGATCGAATGTCACCACCAGCCGCCAACGGAGCCCCGGAAAGCAAGTTCCCTGTCTGAGAACTGTGAATGTTCCCCTTCAACGCCTCCGCGTTGTACAACCCCTTGATAAACAATACGCTATCTCGAACTTCGGATAACGGCTCAAGCACACGGCCGAGCTGCAGCGCACCCTGCTCCTCCTTCGCCCACCACTCCCCACCAT
>CAIJIZ010000571.1 GCA_903820735.1 uncultured Pirellula sp. | reverse complement strand
TAGGAGGATATCCATGCGACGATTCTTTATGGGCATGGCGATTGCCTCGCTGACCGCCGGTGCTCCCTGGACGGCGTTTGGCGGAGATCGCGAGATCGCTGATGCCATTATTGCCACTGTCAAGAAGGCTCAAGTCGATCTCAAAGGGTTCGATGTGGATCTGACTGTCGAAAACGGAAACGTGTCGGTTTCCGGTGTCGCAGCAAGTCAACTTCAACTCGACAAGGTCATGGCTGCGGCCCGCGAAACCGAGGGAGTAAAGTCGGTCGACTGCAAAGTCACTCTCGCTGAAGTTGCAGCGAAGAGCGAAACAGCAACCGCTGTGGTTCCCGCATCCGCAAACCAACCACCTGCACTTCTCACCGATGTTGCAGAAAACACCGAATCGACAGTAGGCAGTATGCCTGTTGCCGACGCTTCGGTCGACTCGGCAATCACCAGCGAGATCCTTGGTAAACTCGGCGCTGCAAAGAAAGCCGGCCAACTGAAAGGTTTCGACCTCGACGTCTCGACGATGAACGGCGAAGTTTGGGTACGAGGCTATGTCTCGAACCCCGAGCAAAAAGCCATGGTTCTCGGTACGGCTCAACGCTGTGCCGGAGTGCAACGAGTGGTTGACGAAGTTATGGTCAACCGCGTTCAACAAGCAAGCGGTCAAATTCCAGGTGTGCCTGGTATCCCAGGTGTTCCTGGCGTATCGGGTCTCGCTGTGCCAGGGATGGCTGGAGTTCCAGCATCCGGTGCTGCCCCGCGACCGTTCGCACCAAGCGGCATCAATGGTGGCGCTGCACCTAGCACCTACACCGGAAACGTCGTGGCTCCTCAAGCCCCGATGCCGATGCAAGGTGGTCCAAGCTACGGTGGTGGAGTTCCCCGGTACGACCAACCCTACATGCCCAACTACGCTTGGCCTAGCTACGCAGCATATCCAAACTACGCTGCTGTAACCTACCCAAAACAGTACAGTGCATCGGCTTGGCCTTACATCGGTCCGTTCTATCCGTATCCCCAAGTTCCACTTGGATGGCGACGAGTATCCCTAGAATGGGATGACGGACTGTGGTACCTCGACTTTACCCACAAGTAAGTCGAACGGACTCGCGTCCGATTTGAATCTACAACCCAGAGGGCCTTGGTCTAACGATCAGGGCTCTCTGTGTTTTTATAAGGCACCTGTCTTTAACACTCACCGGTGAATAGCCTTGGTTAAGTCGCGGCGCAACCATGCTCTTCACCTCCAGCCCATCCCCCACCCACTCGCCTCGCAGTAATTTACCGCTCTGCCCGGACCCGCCGTTGCCGATAGTACTTCAATCCAGGTACGAAAAAACAAAGTCCTGCAACCGCACCGAAAATCAAATGTGCGACCGAGGGCCAAGCTAACATTGCTGCAGAGGCTATAAACAAACTTCCCGCTTGCACGTAAAACGCACCACTGAGTATCCCCGCCTTGATCATAAACATCATTCCGGTAATTACCGCGAGTAACGGGGTCAGAGTCAAAGGAGCAAGCTCCAGTCCCCACTCGATTGGAAACAGTGCGCCGATCCCGATCATCGCCGCACCCCAAACGTGTGCAATCTGCCGCTCGACGAACGTGACCGGCCCCATCCGCCGGCGAAGCGCCCAGAAGACGGCGGCCCAAGCTCCTAAGCCGAGCGTCCACAACAATGCGAAAGCCAACCGACTCGCTTGATTCCATTGCAACACTTCGGTAAGCACACTGGCTATCACAAGAACCAACGAGTGCCACATCCATAGAAGTCCCCAATTCTCCAATATCGGGGCATGATGCGTTTCGCGGAACCACCTTGCTACTACCTGTGCAAACTGACCAGACCGGGCGCTGATCGGTTCATCTCGCAAATACGCAAGTAAATCATCCGCCAATGACTCGGCTGACCAATACCGCAAGTCCTGGGGCTTTTGCAAGCAACGGATTAGGATCATTTCCAGGTCGCGATCAATCTTCGGATTGAGCAGTCGCGGGCTAGGCGGATCTTGCTCAAGAACTTGCAAGAGCATCTCCATCGTCGTCTTAGCAACAAACGGCGGACGACCTGTCAATGCATGGTAGAGCACCGAGCCAAGACTATAGACGTCCGACGCCGGACTGATCGGCCCCATCTTGCCACTGGCTTGTTCGGGACTCATGTAACTCGGCGTGCCCAAGACCACTCCGGTTCGCGTCAAGGATTCCCCGGCATCGGTCTGTTTGGCTAACCCGAAGTCCGTCAGGCGAGCATGTCCGAGTTCATCGATGAGAATGTTCGATGGTTTCAAGTCACGGTGTAGGACACCGTTTTCGTGAGCAAAATGAACAGCCCTGGCGATTGCTTCTAAGATTCGCACAGATTGCCGCTCATCGAGTGAGCCAGAGTTGATGCAGTCTTGCATCGTGCGACCTTGGATGTACTGCATTGCAAAATATGGACGACCATCGATCTCACCGACGTCATACACCGGGACGATCCCCGGATGCTGCAACTGCGCCGTAGCACGAGCCTCGGCAAAAAAGCGATCTCGTTCCATCTGCGAAGCCAGGGTGTCCTTGAGAATCATCTTCACAGCCACCGTTCGATGCAGACTGATCTGATCGGCTCGGTAGACCACACCCATTCCACCCCGACCAACTTCCTCAAGCAATTGGTAGTCACCGAATTGACAAGGGAGGGAAAGTCGCCAAGCGTTGTTATCCGATGATCCAAAACCCGAAGGTATCTGGGTCAGTTCAATGCATTTCGCTTCCATCGATCCAACTGCGTCGGTAACGAGCACCATTCCCCAGATGGACTGAAGATCCCTAGCGAACTGAGGATGCTGTGCGCAGACGACCGAGAGTTCTACTTTTTCACCGCGCTGGATCCGATCGGTCAAATCGCTGACCAATAACGCGAACTGTTCTTCTTCGGGTGTCGACGGTTCGTCCGCTAGTGCGCAATCCGCACTTTCTTGTAGTGCATCCTCTTGTACTGCATCAACTTGTTCTGCATCTTCTTTTTTCGCCGACGCATCCCTCATGCCTAAGTACCTTTAATCCCTAAGCTCTTTATGAAGGTCTGGCAAACTCTCGATCAATTCTCGGAGTCTTTTGATCGCACGCAAATATCGCATGCTTGCGGCCGGCTCGCTTAATCCCAATGTCTGCGCAATCTCTTGATTGTTTAACTGTTCGTAGTGCCGCATCAAGATCACTTCGCGGTCACCTTCTTTGAGCTGCAGTATCGCTCGCTCGATATGCTGTGCTAACTCTCGCTGCGTCGCTGCCGCCGCCGGCGTTAATCCTTGATCCTGAAATTGGTTCGCCAAATCCATAGCCGATTGGTCGTTGGACAACTGACCTATCGCAGCTTGTTCGCGATCGACACTGCGCTTGGCCGAAAGCCTATGGCGGCGATGCGCATCGATAATCCGATCCTTGGCAATCTGTCTAATCCACAAATGAAACGGGATAGAAGGGGCGTTGACATATTCGATAAGCCGCCGGTTCGCTTCGATCAATACATCCTGCACAATATCGCTAACGTCGACCCTCTGCGCCAGACGCTGATCCAGCCGCATCGCAATCATCCGACGCAACGCATCTCGGTGACGATCAAGCAACGCATCGACCGCGCGCGGCTCCCCTCCTTTGATGTTCGCCAGCAACTCGGCTGTAGCTTGGCCCTCCGGCCAAATCGATTGTGTCATGAAGTCCCCGGGGTCGTTGTTTTCCTAGTCAATACTATGGTATTCTAGCATCCCGGCGAGCGATACGGCCAAGTCATACGTTTTCCTGCAATACCCTTGCATTCGTCCGCTGAAATTCCCAAATAATTGCTCGACAGTACCAGGAGCACAAGCGATTGATCCCCGAACTGCAATCCACCAGCTCCATGATTCGGATCTCACCGGAGCTCGACGTTCCGATCACCCCCCGGGTTCGTCGCTTGATCGACACCCCTCCCTTTCGTCGTCTGAGTGGCGTAACCCAACTGGGTCTCGTTTCCTTGATCTACCCCGGTGCGACGCACTCCCGCTTCGAACACTCTCTAGGTGTTTACCGAAATGCCATCGAAGTCCTAAAACAGCTTGCTACC
>CAIJIZ010000570.1 GCA_903820735.1 uncultured Pirellula sp. | reverse complement strand
TATTCGATCAAAGGTTGGGAATTGGAGAATAGATTCGATGCAAGAAACAGCGGTAGCAGGTAGTGTTAAGACCCTAATTCGCGGTGCGATGGTCGTTTTTCCGGATCGCACGCACGTGACGAATGTGTTGCTTGTCGATGGCAAGATTGCGAGTGTCGATGCCATGGATGGAACGCGGGCCGACGAGGTCGTGGATGCTCAGGGGCTAGCGCTTTTTCCGGGGTTGATCGACGATCAAGTTCACTTTCGAGAGCCGGGGTTGACGCACAAAGAGGATTTGCAGACAGCAAGTAAGGCTTGTGCGGCCGGGGGTGTAACAAGTTTTTTGGAGATGCCCAATACAAAGCCACCTGCGGTAGATCAAGAGTTGATCGAAGCGAAGTATCGTATTGCAGCGGGCAAGTCGGTAGTAAATTATGGTTTCTATATTGGAGCGACGCCGACGAACATAGAGTCGCTCAAGAAGGCCAAGGGGGTACCGGGCATCAAGATTTTCATCGGATCGAGTACCGGAGATCTATTGGTTGATGACCAGGAAGCCTTGGAGCGGATTTTCGCTGAAACAAGCCTACCGATTTGCGCGCACTGCGAAGATGAGAAGACGGTTCGAGCGAATCAAGCAAAGTTAGGAGAGGCTTTGCGAGTGCACGATCATTCGCGGATACGCGATCATCAAGCTGCGATCATTTCGACGCGACGCGCAATCGATTTAGCGGTGCGGCATCGGCACCGATTTCACGTGTTGCATGTAAGCACTGCGGATGAGATCCCGTTGATCGAAGCAAACAGCGGTCTGGACAAGGGTGGTTTTATTACGGCGGAGCTTTGCCCTCACCACTGGTGTTTTCATGTTGGGGACTACGACCGACTCGGAACGTTGATTCAGATGAATCCATCTATCAAGACTCAACGGGACACCGAGTTGCTTTGGCAAGCTTTGGTAGAAGGGAAGATTCAGGTGGTGGCTACGGATCACGCACCGCATACCTTGGAGGAGAAGTCGCAGCGATATCCCCTTTCGCCGAGTGGATTGCCGGCCGTCGAGAACTATTTCGCGTTGTTGTTGGATCGAGCTTCACGCGGCAGTTGCACTTGGAATCAAATCGCTTCGTGGACCAGCGATGCCCCGGCTCGCGTTTGGGGTATCGTTGGAAAAGGGCGCATCGAAGTGGGCTATGATGCCGATGTCGTTCTTGTGGACCCGAAGCTTAAAAGAACGATTGAGAATTCAAAGCAGTGGACCAAATCGAAATGGTCCCCATGGCATGGGACCACTTTGCAAGGCTGGCCGGTTCGGACTTGGGTCGGCGGCCAGAGCGTGTATCGCTTAGAAGCGGATGGTTCGCAACATGTATCCGATGCGATTCGTGGAAGCCGGTTGACCTTCGACCATCAACGAGGTGGGTACTGGAATACTACTCAAGGGATTGGGCCAGCTTAGCCACGTAATCGCAGACGCTTATTCATGCATGCGCTAGTAGCCGGCGTAGTCATAAAGCAAAACCGGCTCATTCATCATAACCGGTTAGCATCCCCTAACGATTCGTAGCGGATTCCGGTAGGTTCCCAACTTTCACCTCAGGGGCTGTTTTCGAAACTGGGGCTTTAGTTACGGCGGATTGGTTCGACGGGACGCTCGTTCCGACGAATCCTACTCCCAGGGCGATGAGAATCGCGAGCATCAGAGCATACTCTACGGGACCCGGGCCGTCTTCGCTTTTGAAAATTCGATCGAGCATTGTTGGTCAACTCCGAGGTAGTTGGGGTCGAGAAAGTTGGAGGCGAAAATGTACGGATATGGGCGACGCGT
>CAIJIZ010000569.1 GCA_903820735.1 uncultured Pirellula sp. | reverse complement strand
GAGCGATGATTCGCAGGCTTAGTCGGTAACTACTGCCGAGCAACCGGTTACTAGCGAGCAACCGGTTCAGCTTCTTGGATCCAAGTGCCGAGTTCCGGGTGGATCACAAGGATCGCATAGCGACTGACGGTTGCCCAATCCTCGGTACTGAGCGTGGCATAATCAAAGATGCCTCGCAAGTCGCTATAACCATCTTTGTAGAACCGAACCGAACCGTCGTTATGC
Source organism: uncultured Pirellula sp. (assembly GCA_903820735.1). Lineage (GTDB taxonomy): Bacteria > Planctomycetota > Planctomycetia > Pirellulales > Pirellulaceae > JBKCUI01. The sequence goes on along the minus strand of CAIJIZ010000569.1, from coordinate 3,179 downwards.
TTGGCGTAGACCTTGACGTAAGCTCCCTCAAGAGGCTGCTTGTTCGTCGCTCCGAGAACTTGTAACCGTCCCAATGGGGCGGTGAGGTTCACGTTCAAAGAATTCGAATACACCGGCACGCTGCGGGTGATACCACCGGAGACGACTTCGAGAATCATATTTCGGTTCTTGAACTCGTCAGGAATCTTCCACTCGGACTTTTCCCAAGTACCCGCTTTTGCGACAGGGAATTTCTGAGTGCGATTCGGTTCGATCACCGCCATGCGGCTTTGGTTTTGCCCCATGAATGGATTGCGGCTGAACATCAGCTCAACATCGACGAAATAGACGTTAACGTCAAAGCTGTCGATGTTTCGATGTTGGATCCAGAATTGCCCATCCTTCGAAGTCAGTTCTAGGCCGGGTAGTTTCGCTGCCCCTGAGGCCAGTGCAGCTTCGCGACCACCTTCGAGCTCGCGTTCGGCGTCGCTCCGATATGTAGTATCGCTACCTGTGTCCGTATCTCCTGATTTATTTGCCACGTTGCCCGCCGATGAGCCTTGCAGTGTTTCTCGTTCGCGGAGTTGATCAGCGATTTGAGCAAACCAACCATTCCAGCGGGGAACAGGGTAAGCCGCGTACTTCGTTGCGATCGCTTTGGCTTTATCCCAAGCACCGGTTCGCATGGCGAAGTAGGCGTCGAAGTAATCGTACTGCATCTGAGCTTCGGTCGTCTCTTTTCCGGTCAGCAAGCTTGCTCGATCAACTCGCTTGAAGTTTGCTACTGCCTCTTCGACACGGTTTTGGATCAATTGGTAATAGACCAAGGATAACCGTTGTCGCGGCGCAATCTTGGGCTCGTAAGCTAACATCTGAAGCCACGATTGATATTGGCTTGCCAATCCATCATTGAGGATCTTCCATTCTTTCCCAAGTCGATGTGAGCGAGCCACGACGATAGGTCGGAAGTCGAGGTGTTCGATGCGCAAGCGTGACTCTTGATCGACATCCATCACGGAGCAATGGAAGACTGGCGAGACAGCATTGACAATCGCATCGTGAGCTTCGAGAAACTCCTTTAACCGCTTCGCTTCGCGGTGAGCCAAGCTGTATCCCCAGAGAACAGGATGGTACATTCCAATGCGATCGAGTTTATCGAGGATTGCTGACCAGAATCCCTTGTCCTTCATCCGCCAAGCGATCAGCCCCAAATCGATCTTCGCGACATTGACTCGATCGAGAGCAGCAAGGACTTGGTCGTTGCTACCCCAAGCTGCGATATACTCCCACGAAGCGTCGTCGAGGTTCAAAGGTGCATCGAGAACCTTCACAGGTTCAGATTGCACGTGAGCCAGGTACTTCCCTGCGCTCGAAGCTCGGGCACCGTAGTGTTGGAATTCACCTGCGGAAGGGAAATAAAAGACGTGAGAGGTCTCTTGGGTCGAGAAAGGAGCAAGCTGGAAGTCGCGGACAGTGACGCTACGACCTGCTTCTAGCGGAATCGCACCTTGTGGAATCTGCATCAAGATTTGCACGCGCATTAGGTTTCCGGTGGGATTGGTCAGTACCACGCGATCGCGGTAAGGAACACCGATAACCAGTTCTTGTCGTTTGACAGCGGGCGACGTAGTATCGGCATTCGCCAGATACATGTTTTCGCTCAACAAGACTTTGGACGATTCCGATTTAGGATCAACTCCGGCTTGTGCTGCTGCATTGGCTGCATCAGCGGGAATTGCTGCATCCTGCGGATTTGCATTCGGATCGATCGCAACGATGCCTTGGACGTACGCCAAGGTTTTGCCGGAGTGTTGGTAAATCCAACGTCCATTTTCGATCTTCAGTTCACCCGCTTTGCTTTCGAGGGGCAGATCCATGAAAGAGAGAGCCAGCAAAGCTTCATTGCTGCTACGGGCTGCGAAATGCAGGTTCTCAGAGAGTGCTCCAGGAGGAAGTTTGAGGGTGTCGACCCAGAACGGATTCGGGGTGATCAAGCTTGCGTTTTGATTTTCAAGTAGGATTTGGTCGAACTGTGACTCTGCCCATTTGCGTGTAGCTGCGAGCGGTTCGAAGAGTTGGATTTGCTGTCCTAGCTCTGCGAGCTTGCGTCGACCGAACCGGTCAATGGAATTCTCATCGCTTCGATTCAGGTATCGCCCAAGGGACTCCGATTTCTTTGCATCGGATGCGCCCGCCGCATACTCTTCCACAGACTCTTCAAGAAAATCGACTGCTGTAATATCTTTTCCGGCTTGGACTCCCAATGACAACTGGTCGCTCTTCCCTGCCTTATCCTCTCCGGCCATATCGTGCAAGGCACCTCGCCCACGAGCTTCTTTTCTAGCCAGGCCAAAGTTGAGTTGTTGTTTACTTAGTTCGACACCATCTGAACTCAATGAGGTGACCCCACGACTTCCACCTTCGCCACCGCTACCAGGTGCTCCTGGTCCCATGCCACCCATACCTCCTCCACCCATACCCATCCCTCCGGGCATCCCACCTGCTAGCCGTCCGCCAGCATTCGGAGCACCAGGTCGAATTCCGAGTTCCTCCGACTCCATCAATCGCTTATCGAAGAAATATCCGTTGGATGCATCTAAGCCATCAAGGGTAAGTTCGGTAGTTCGTAGGGCTTGGCCGAACCATTGGGTTTGCGTTTCAATCGGAATTGGTTGCAAGTTAATGTTGTTCTCGAAGAGACGGATCAGTCCTGTTCGTTTATCATCGAAGTGTTTTGCCAACAGAACTCGCTCAACCGTGTTGAGTTGTTGGTATCGCCATGGAGGCAAGTAGGTGTCAAGGTTTTGCTCAAGCAACCAATCGTCGATGAACTGACGCGGTGATTTGTTTGCCAAGTGAGGTCGCACAACGCGATCAAAGAACGCTCGATCGTGCTGGCGAAGGAATAAGTGAAGCTCATGACAAGCGAACTCGCTGTAGCGAGCTTGTTTTTGCTCGTCGCTGAGTGCATTCCAGTTCTTGAGGAAATCGAATCGACGAAAGGTTCCTGAGCCTTGAAGGATGGAGTCCATCAATGGGATCAGTTCGCCGATCGACGTGTAGGATCGAATGCGGGTGACACCAACATCGCCAAGATCTTTCGCTACGTTGGCATCGATACTCAGGACCGACTCTTTTTGGATGTAATGCTTGGAGCCGTCGAGCGATTCTTGCAACCGAATGTCGGCAAGTTTTCGAGG
>CAIJIZ010000568.1 GCA_903820735.1 uncultured Pirellula sp. | reverse complement strand
TGAACCGCGAGCCACGAGCGACTAGTTGCTAGCATTCCCACCACACTCACTACGCCATTTGCTAGCATTTAAAACGCCGCCGAACCGGGGACAGTCCCTGAACCGCGAGCCACGAGCGACTAGTTGCTAGCATTCCCACCACACTCACTACGCCATTTGCTAGCATTTAAAACGCCGCCGAACCGGGGACAGTCCCTGAACCGCGAGCCATGAGCGACTAGTTGCTAGCATTCCCACCACCCTCCTTCCGGACCCTCCCCTACCTGACCTTCCCCCCCCTGGGTGATTTACGGGAGCTTTTCGCGGAATTACTATGAACACTCTGTCCGTTACTTCCTCCCCATACCCAACCACATCTATTCCTACCCTATGCTAGCCTCCCTACCGCACGCCGTTCTCTCCCTGCTGCGTCAAACCCACTGCGGATGGCTCCCCGCATGCTGCCTTGCCGTGTTCTTGCAACCGACCCTCGCAGCTGAACCGGTTTCCACTACCGCCAACGCGCCAAAGAAAATCGTTTTTGTCGCCGGAGGCCGCAGCCATGACTTCGGATCCCACGAACACTACGCCGGTTGCCGCATCTTGGCCGATACCGTCAAACGAACGGTCCCAAACACCGAAGTCGAAGTTCTCCGCAATGGCTGGCCCGCCGATGACTCGGCTCTGGACTCTGCCGACACCATCGTGATCTACTCCGACGGCGGTGGCGGCCACCCCTCCCTGCCTCACCTTGAACGCATCCAAAAACAAACGGAACGCGGAGCGGGCTTGGTTTGCATTCACTATGCTGTCGAAGTCCCCAAGGATCGCGGTGGCCCCCAGTTCCTTCAATGGCTCGGCGGCTACTTCGAAACGAACTGGTCGGTAAACCCTCACTGGACCGCAAAATTCGACAAGCTTCCCGAACACCCAATCACCCGTGGTGTTAAACCCTTCGAAACTCGCGACGAATGGTACTTCCACATGCGATTTCGCGAAAACATGAAAGGTGTTACCCCCATCCTCTCGGCCATCGCTCCTGCAAACACCATGGATCGCCCCGACGGCCCTCATAGCGGTAACCCAGACGTGCGCCGCGCTGTGGCCAAAGGTGAACCACAACACGTCGCTTGGGCCTCCGAGAACGAAAACGGCAGCCGCGGCTTCGGCTACACCGGAGGTCACTTCCACTGGAACTGGGGACGCTCCGAACCAACGCGACTTGTCGCGAACGCTATCCTATGGACCGCACACATCGACGTTCCCGCCGATGGAGCTACGATTGAAAATAAATCCGCTACCCAACTCGTAGAGAACCAAGACGAACCCGTTCCCGGCAACTTTAACCCCGCCGGGATCGCAAAGGAATTCGGTATCAATCCCGGTGAATCAGGTGCTTCGAAATCTCCGAAAACCAAAGGCCGTAACCTATTCTCCTCTCCAATCCTCACCTCGAAAACACCCGGCCACCGTGTCGATGCAAAAGTCGACGTGAAAGGGGTCAAGAAACTCTTCTTGGTCGTCACCCCCGGCGACGATGGCTTCGCATGCGATTGGGCCGATTGGATCGAACCTACTCTGACCACTTCCTCCGGTCAAAAATCCTTGCTCGATATGAACTGGGCTTCGGCTAACTCCGAATGGGGCGAAGTTCGCAAAAACGCGAACGCCGGAGGTGGCGAACTGAAGGTCTTCGATCGCGTAGTTCCCGGTATCGGGACCCATGCTTCAAGCGTCATTAGCTTCGACCTACCCGCCGACGCACTCGAATTCAAAGTCGGTTGCGGTTTGGACCACGGTGGCATCAACCAAAACGGAGGTACCTCCACCTCCCTGCAATTTCATATCGCCGCTGAAGGAATCCCCGACGGAATCGGAGCTTCCTCCCCAGCACCCTCTCAAAACCACTCCCCAGAAGATGCCGTCGCAGGCCTCCAAGTTGCCGATGGCGTCGTCGCTTCTCTCGCCGCCTCCGAACCCGTCCTCAAAAGCTTGACCAATCTCGATATCGACCATCGCGGTCGGATCTGGGTCTGCGAAGTCGTCAACTACCGCCGACACAACGGTGAACGCCCAGAAGGTGACCGTGTCTTGATCCTTGAAGATACCGATCAAGACGGCGTGATGGACAAAACCAAAGTCTTCTACCAAGGTCGCGATATCGACTCGGCACTCGGCATCTGCGTGCTAGGCAACCGCGTCCTAGTCAGCGCCGCTCCATACGTCCTCGAATTCATTGACTCCAACGGCGATGATATCCCCGATTCGAAACGGGCGATCCTTACCAAAACCGGTGACCCTCAACACGATCACTCGGTCCACTCGTTCGTATTCGGACCCGACGGAAAACTCTACTTCAATTTTGGTAACACCGGACATCGCTTGTGCGATACCGACGGTAATCCAATCAAAGATCGCTGGGGACGCGAAATCAACGACTCGGGCAATCCCTATCGCCAAGGTATGGTGTTCCGCTGCAACGAAGACCTCAGCGATATGGAAGTCCTCGGTCACAACTTCCGAAACAACTACGAAGCCTCCGTCGACTCGTTTGGGACAATCTGGCAATCCGATAACGACGATGACGGTAACCGAGCCACACGCATCAACTACGTAATGGAATTCGGCAACTACGGGTACGTCGATGAAATCACCGGCGCAGGCTGGCAGTCTGAACGGACCAACTGGGAATCCGAAATCCCCGAACGCCACTGGCACCTTAACGATCCAGGTGTAGTTCCAACGATGCTGATCACCGGTGCCGGATCGCCGACCGGTATCACGGTATACGAAGGGGACCTGCTTCCCGAGACCTTCCGCAACCAAGTCATCCACTGTGATGCAGGCCCGAACGTAGTGCGGGCATATGTTGCAAAAAATGAAGGTGCTGGCTACTCCGCGAAAATCGAAAACCTCGCCGTCGGCGAATTCGATAAATGGTTCCGACCCGCCGATGTGGCAACCGCCCCAGATGGCTCTTTGTTCGTTTCCGATTGGTACGACCCAGGCGTCGGCGGCCACAACATGCAAGACATGGACCGCGGTCGACTCTTCCGCTTCGCTCCAGAAGGGACTAAGTATCTCGTCCCGAAATTCGACTTCTCTACTCCTAAAGGGGCAGTAGAAGCTCTCAGCAATCCATGCAACTCGGTCCGCTACATGGCCTACCAGGCTCTTAACAAAATGGGAGCCCAAGCGAATGAAGAACTGCTCGCCTTGGCCAAACACACCAACCCCCGCCTTCGCGCTCGTGCGATCTGGATGCTCTCGAAAACTCAAAGCACCCAAGCAGCCTTCGCTTTGGCTGCTAAAGATTCAGACGCCAACGTTCGCTCCGTCGCCGTGCGTCTAGCTCGCCGAGACAAATTGCCAACAAAAGAATTTGTCCCAAGCTTGATCAATGACTCCTCACCTATCGTCTTAAGAGAACTTGCCCTCGCCCTCCGCGAAGACACATCCTCTGAGATGCCTATGTACTGGGCCCAACTGGCCACTCGCTTTGACGGAAAAGATCGTTGGTACCTCGAAGCCCTTGGAATCGCTGCTACGGACCGATGGAACGAAGCCTTGAAGGCGTATGAATCCATTTCGAAAGACAAACCAAATGCCGATTCCGCGCGGTTAATTGCTTGGAGAGGTCGCGGATCGGTCGCATCGAACTTGCTAGCTCAATGGCTTTCCAACGAAAACACTCGAGCTGAAGACCGCCTGGCGCTACTTCGTGCGACAGACTTCCTCAAGGCCGATGACAAGCAAGCGGCGTTGAAACCGCTGCTCGAACAAAAAGATCCTAAAGCCGTCATCGACGCAATCATGCGACTCGACGGGATCGACGTCAACTCGAATCCTCGACTCGCGCAGCTTGTGCGTGATCATGTCACCAAGCTAGGGGATGACCCATCGCAGATCCGCATTCTCCAGAAGACCCGTGTTGACGGACTTTCTGATCATCTGCTCGATCGTTCTGCGAAGTGGGGAGCGACGACCCAAGCGCTCCAAGCCCTTGAGTTGGCTCTTGAAACCGGAGGTATGAAGTCCTTAACGCAGAGGCTCAACACCCAAGAACCCGACGAAAGTGCCGTTGCACTTTCGAAAGTCCTTGGTCTATCGAATCGCAAAGAAGCTTCCGAGCTCCAGCGAACGCTTCTTGAGTCCGATGCTGCAGCCAAAAGCATCCGAGTCGAAGCGGCGGTGGGGTTAGCCCGCAACAAGGGCAATCTCCCTTACCTCATGGAGCTAGCTAAATCGAATCGATTACCGGGCGAGAGCAAGCCGTTGATTGGCCCATCACTTCGAGCATCCGAGAACGCTGATATTCGAAAAGAAGCCGAAGCGATGTTCCCGCTATTGAAGACATCGCAGAACCCGTTGCCACCGCTCGAGGAACTTGCCAAAAAGCGTGGCAATGCTCAAAACGGCAAGAACGTCTACTTCGGTGCAGCGACTTGTTCGCAATGTCACATGGTTGGTAACGAGGGCAAAAACGTCGGCCCGAGCTTGACCGAGATTGGGAACAAGCTTAGTCGCGAAGCGATGATCGTCTCCATTCTTGCACCGAGCGCCGGTATTTCGCACAACTACGAAGCCTACACTGCGAGGACAACCGACGGAGAAGTCATCACAGGGTTGTTAGTCTCGAAGACAGCGGAGTCGGTGAGCATCAAGGACGCGAAGGGGATCGAGAGGACGATTCCAGCCGGCGAGCTTGACGAGTTGCAGAAGCAAGAGAAATCCTTGATGCCGGAGAATTTGCAAGAGCTCATCAACGAGCAAGAGCTCATCGACGTAGTGGAATACCTTATGAGTCTTCGCAAATAACGATCCGAGCCTCGGGGCGTTGCCCCTTACGCCCCAACGGCATTGGTCTCTACACAACTCACGATATTTGCTATTTAGCTACAGAATGACTATAAACTCAACCTGGATAAGCGTTTAGATCACCGGTATCAGCTTCTGGTAAGGTCTCACATGGGAATTTCCTCGTCGACGGCAGCTGGTCCCAACACTGGGACGGATTCGACCAAGGCTGCGTCCCAGTCACAAGCCATGTGGCGATTTCTGCACAATGACAGCGTTGCGATCCAAGCTCTTATCGAGCCCCTCAAGGAAGCAGCCCGGGACGGGTGTTCTTGCAGTAAGTCACAGTTTGTTCTGATCATGCACGACTGGAGCAAGCTCGACTTTAAAACGCATAAGTCGAAAATGGATAAGGTGCAACTCACGCACAAGAATGACGTTGGTTACGATCTTACTGCGAGCTTAGCAGTAGACGCATCCAGTGGAGCCCCTATGGCTCCAGTCGCGATGCAACTTCGCACGAACAAACGTTTGATTAACACGATGAGGAAACGTTCTAAACTCATCGCAAAACATCTTGATCAAATCGAACCTGTCATGGCTGAGGTTGCCGATATGAAATTGGCACGCACCCCTGTTCATATCATCGATCGTGAAGCTGATTCCCTGGGGCATTTTCGACGGTGGGCGCCCCAGGGACACTTGATGCTTATACGATGCGATGACCGACGCGTGAAATGGAATGGAGAATCAGTTTTACTCAGTGAAATCAAGGAAAAACTAGATTCCGAATACCTCTATCAAGACGCTGGCGAAGCCCTCAAGGATGGTAAGCGAGTAAAACGACAAGTCGCTGAGGTGGCGGTTGTACTAGATGGAATTCATAGGATACGTGTGGGAGGTGTACAGAAGGAGCGCACTGGAGTGCCACTAGCAATGCGGGCAGTATTTGTCCGCCTGCTCGATCACGAGAATTACATCCTTGCAGAATGGATGTTGCTTACAAATGTAGCCGGGGATCTTGCTGATAGTTCGACCATAGGACTGTGGTATTACCATCGTTGGAAGATCGAGTCTTTCTTTAAGCTCGTAAAAAGTTCCGGTCAGCAGATCGAGTGTTGGCAACAGTCCGACGGTATGGCGATCATGCGTCGATTACTCGTCGGTTCGATGGCTTGCGTTTATGTATGGCGACTCCTGGCCGACGAAAGCGAGGAAGCAGCGCAGAAACGAGAGCATTTGATGAAACTAAGTGGCAGGCAAACCAAGCGTGGCGTGCGAGCGACGGCGAGCGGACTGCTTGCTGGATGGTATGCCCTGCTCTCGGTTTTGAGCCTACTTGAGAGCGGTACGACCGTAGAGCAATTACGCAAATACGCGCAAACCCATGCGCCACCGGGCTTTTTTGTGTAGAGACCAATGC
>CAIJIZ010000567.1 GCA_903820735.1 uncultured Pirellula sp. | reverse complement strand
GTATCCTGGCCGCTGCAGAATGGATTCAAAGGAAACTTCCTCCAACCCCAAAGATTCCAGACTTGGTCGCATCCAACGCGAATCCATAATGTGCTAGTTGGTACGAATAGTAAGTAAACATCAGGGAGGACGTTATCAACGTCAACCCGAACCGTCAGGGAGGACAGTACCAATGGTAACCCGAACCGTCAGGGAGGAATTGCAGTACACATCCCATCGCTCATCAGCGCGCTCAGCGTAAGACCCACGCCCAACAAACCGATAGTCCTCGGGAACTGTTGCTAATACAATCAACCGTCACTCCGCTGCTTCCTCGCTGACGCATCGGGTTACCATTCCGTGGCCGTAATCGAATTTGTTTTATTGTAGGGAATAAACGATGTCATCCTCGCCCAATCCTTATGAACCGCCGACCGAGTTCCCGCTAGAGCCAAACCAGCCTACTGCCGAGCGCATTCTCCGCATTCGGTTTGCTGTTTCGACGTGGGTTTGTGGGGTGATGGGCATTGCGTGCATGCCGAGGTTTCCCCTCACTCCGGATCGGATGTACATACTCTATGGAAGTGAGTCCGCACGGTGGGATTGGATCATGGCATGGATCGCTCCATTTGCTTGCGGCGTCGCATCCGTGGTTACCGCCGTGTGCTTGTTTCGCTTGTCCCGGATCGCCGACAAAATTGGTGCGATTGCTGCGATAATTTTGGTAGGATTTCTTCCGGTATTTGGTGCTGTGTATTCATGGATCGTTATTCTGTTTCCTTGGAACTCCCAACGATAACACCAATTAATTCGCTCGATTCGATCTTCATCCTCTATTGCGCAAGTTACGATTTGTGGTGACCAAAATGTATCTCCTTATAACACTCGTCCTTGCTGTTTGCCTTATGTTCCCAGGTTCCGCATGGGCGGAGGAGTGGCTACCACCCTCTAAACCCAAACCTAGTGTGATTCTTGATGAAGCTCGAGACGACACCAGAGCAAAGCGGTACAGCCTAGCACTTGCCAAGCATATCTGGTTTCACAAGAACGCTTTGAAGTACGAGCCTTCGCTTGTGGGTGTGAGACTTTCCTTTGCACTCTCCGATTGGATGAGTCTTGGAAAAGAATATCCACCTGCGTTAGAGAAACTCAAGTCGATCCGCGATGCGTTGGAGGCAAGGGTTCAAAGCGGCGAAAATATCGCAAAAGAGTTTCATGATCTCGTGGCGATCAATCGGTACCTTGGCGACGACCAACGGTCCGTAGAGAGTTTCAAAGCATTTGAAAAAAACCATCCCAACTCTGCACCGTTGGTTTTCCTTTATACGAGGAACGCTTTGATCAAAGCAAAAGAATACGAGACCTATGCAAAGTATATCCGAGGCACAAGCGATTTTTTTGAAATCAAGGAGATGTTTGAGCGGGGCAAAAAATCCGCCGATCGCATGCCGGACCAAGGGAAGTCTTTGTTGGAATACTTGGATGAATCCTTTCGCCATGAGACTGCTACCTTAGTGGCAGTTTTGGTCAACGTGGATCGAAAGGAAGAAGCGAACGAGATTGCGGATATCGCCGAAGAATTAATCGATGAAGAGAAATTTCTCGCGACATTAAAGGCCGCAAGGAAAGGTACCGTCCCCGACCCGTGGCCTTAAGCCCAACAATCACGAGCTCAGCGGGAACTTACTAGCTGACAAACAAAGCCAAACACAACCAAACACGATATCGATGGGAAGCGCAAATACTATGAGGGCATATGACATGGCGAGAGCATCTAACCGTACCGGGCGATTCCATGGCCCAGCGATGAGAACAACCAATGGTTCTATGAATTGCATGTCCACCCGAAGTATCGGCAGCACAATTGCTTTGACGCTGCACTGTATCTGCTTAACGGGAACGTTAGCCGCCCAGGAACCAAGCAAGTTTCCCCCGATGGAGGAATCGAAAATTCGCAACATCAATGCTAATTGGATTAGCGAACCGATGAAGATAGACGGCAGGCTTGACGAAGCCGCATGGCAGTCAGCCAAGCGTTCGGAGAGCTTTGTGGATTTGATCAGTGGTAAGCCAACCTACTTGAAAACCACCGTTTCCCTTCTCTGGGACGATACTAATCTTTACATCGGGTATGAGATTCAGGAGCCGAATGTAACTGCCAAGTTTACTAAGGAAGACGATCCGATTTACCAGGACAACGACGTCGAATTTTTTATTGCCGGCAAAGATGGTTACTACGAGTTTGAAGTCAATGCACACGGGACTGTCTACGACGGCTTGTTTCTATGGCAGTCGGCTTATGCAAATTCACCGATCTCAAAGTGGCCTGCGTTTGATCGGACGTTGCCTGGTGTTCAATCGCAGGTATTCAATGGGGTAGGATTCACAAAACATCCTCGCGGTCTGAGGTGGGCTTTTTTGGACTGGGATTTCCAAGCGGTTCGCTCCGCCGTTCATATCGACGGGACACTCAATGACGCAACGGATGTAGATCGCGGGTGGACAGTCGAAGTCGCGGTACCATGGAAGGAGCTAGCGATGTTGGATTTGACCAAGCCCCGCGATTTGCCGCCAAAGCCGGGCGATCTTTGGCGGATAGACTTCTCAAGGTTCAATCAAAAGAAGGATCCTGCTAATCCCGAAGACTCGGGCGGCTGGGCGTTGAGCCCTCACGGCGTATGGGACTCCCATATCCCCGAAGTCTTTCCTTATGTGCAGCTTCAAAAATCCGACTCGCCATGAGAAACGCACTGTCATCCCCAGGGTGGTGCTTCGCTCTGCCCTGATCGCTCTGCCCCGTTGCCTCTGCCCTGTTTGCTATGCCCGGGCTATCTCATCGTGCCCCGTTGGGGCAACTGAGCCACTAAAAAAAGAAAGCCATCGCTAAAAACGATGGCTAATACACAATGTTCATCTCGCAAAAAGCGAGGTCGACGGGGCTCGAACCCGCAACCTCCGGATCGACAGTCCGGTGCTCTAACCAATTGAGCTACGACCCCGTTTGGGGATGCGTAAGTATATCGTC
>CAIJIZ010000566.1 GCA_903820735.1 uncultured Pirellula sp. | reverse complement strand
TGTGGCGGAAGGGATTGATCATGGAAAGGCCTTTACCGTGGGATGGAAGCGGTAGGAAGGGGAATGCTTTGGGCGGTGGATACTTTAAACCCAGAATGCTTTAAACTGTTGATTGTATGAGCGAGAACACGATCCGTTACGTCGAACTTCATTGTAAATCGAATTTCTCCTTCCTCGAAGGGGCGTCGCATGCTCATGAATTGATTGCAAGCGCAAAACAGTTCGGTTATGGCGGAGTGGCGATCACGGATCGGGATACTTTAGCTGGTAGCGTGCGGGCACACACGGCGGCAAAAGATCAGGAAATTTCTTTTTACGTCGGTTGCGAGGTCAATCCGATCGATGGACCACCCGTGGTGTTATGGCCCAAGGACCGCCGCGGCTATGCTGACTTGTGCAAGCTCTTGAGCATTGGGAGGCTGCGAGCAGCCAAAGGTTATTCGGCGATTTCTTGGCATGACATAGCCGAGCATTCGAAGAATTCACTTGCGGGGTTGATTCCGGCTTTGCCCGCAGGCAGACCATCGGCGGTATTGGGATGGGCGAGCGATGATACAGAGAGCGAGGAAGCCCAATCTGGTAAGGGGTTGAGGGGCGAAGTATCAGCAGGAGGGAAACGGGTCGAATCCGGTTGGGACGTCGGAGGATTCATCGATAAGGAGCGTTTTGAGGTCAAACCAATTCCGCTTGCTCCATGGTGTAGCGTTGGACATCATTTTGATCCTTACGATTCGAAATGTTGGCTCGGATGGCTAGGAGCCTTTCGCGACTTATTCGCCGACCGGGGATATCTTTTGGGGCATTTGCATCTTGGGCCAAATGATGCACAGCGGTTGGAGCAATTAGGGCTTTGGTCCGAGAGTTCGGGAGTACCTTTGGTGGCTGCAGGTGGCGTGTTGTATCACCATCCGCACCGGATGGTATTGCATGATTGTCTCCAAGCCATCTCGACGGGTGGTACCATCGAAGATGTAGCCACTTTTCGTCCTTCGAATTCCCAGTTTGCGATGCGGAGTCTTGAGCAGATACAAAGGTTGTATCGCAGGGCGCCGGAAGCGATTCGCTGGACGGAGCGGATTGCCTCACAGTTGGATTTCAAGCTAGATAGTTTGCGATATGAGTATCCGACGGAGTGGGCTCCGGAAGGGATGACCTCGATGGAGTACCTTAAAAAGTTGACTTGGGAAGGAGCCAAGTCGCGGTATCCTGGAGGGGTTCCGATGAAGGTCGTGGAGATGTTGCGTCACGAGATGCGTTTGATTGAAGACCTGAGATATGAAGCATACTTTTTGACCGTTTGGGACATTGTCCGCTTTGCAAGGTCGCAGAACATCTTGTGTCAAGGTCGAGGCTCGGCAGCGAATTCGGCTGTCTGTTATTGTTTGGGGGTAACAAGCGTTGACCCAAGTTGCTACGACTTGCTCTTCGAGCGTTTCATCAGTCGCGAGCGGAATGAAGCTCCTGATATCGACGTGGATTTCGAACATCAACGTCGAGAGGAAGTGATTCAATATGTTTATTCCAAATATGGACGGCAGCGAGCGGGTATGACCGCAGCGGTGACAACCTACCGAATCCGTTCAGCGGTAAGAGAGTGTGCAAAAGCACTAGGGTGGTCGAATGACCATATCGATAGTCTTTCAAAGATCGTCGATGGGCGAGCCGGGATCGAGAACTTGCCGGTGCGTTTGGAGCAAATCGGAATGGATCCGACATCGCAGACGGCCAAGAGATTCCTGTATTTGGTCGAATCGATTCTGGGTTTTCCAAGGCATCTCTCGCAGCATACCGGTGGGATGGTGATGACCAGCGGTGCACTCTGGGAGTTATGCCCGATCGAAAATGCATCGATGGAAGGACGTACGATCATTCAATGGGATAAGGATGATCTGGATGAGTTGGGAATTCTCAAGGTGGACTGCTTGGCGCTTGGGATGCTGTCGGCCATTCATCGATCGATGGATTTGATCGAGCAACACTTCGATCGCCCACTAACTCTCGCGAGCATCCCGGCTGGTGATAGTGACGTCTATGACATGATTTGTCGGGCTGACACGGTAGGTGTGTTTCAGATCGAGAGCCGGGCACAGATGAGTATGTTGCCGCGATTGCGACCGAGATGTTTTTATGATTTGGTAATCGAAGTTGCGATTGTTCGACCGGGACCGATCCAAGGAAACATGGTCCATCCATACTTGGCGGCTCGCAGCAGTGGGATACAGCCGGCTTATCCGACGGAGGAGATCGCTCAGGTATTGCGAAAGACGATGGGGGTGCCGATTTTCCAGGAGCAAGCGATGCGGCTAGCAGTTGCGGCTGCGGGTTTCACGCCGGGAGAGGCCGATCAATTGCGTCGCGCGATGGCTGCTTGGAGACGCCCTGGTGTCATCGATAAATTTCATCGCAAGTTAGTTGATGGGATGCTCAGTAAGGGATTGACCGAAGAGTTTGCACAAACGGTTTTCCGGCAAATTCGCGGATTCGGCGAGTATGGATTCCCCGAGTCACACGCCGCAAGCTTTGCGTTGCTTGTTTATGCAAGCTGTTGGCTTAAGCATCACTATCCCCAAGTCTTCTGCTGCGCGATGCTCAACAGCCAACCGTTGGGTTTTTATACTCCTTCGCAGCTGATTTCCGATGCGCAAAAGCATGGGGTTAGCATTGGAGCCGTTGACGTCAACGCAAGTCACTGGGAGTCGACTTTGGAGGTCGCAGCGGCGTCGGATCCAACTACGGAGGGGGCTCCGTCTCGAACTTATCGATTAAGGCTCGGGTTGCATATGATTCGAGGACTGCAGGAAACCGACGGAGTGCAATTGGTTCGCGAGAGATTGCAGTCTGGGAAGTATGTGGACCAGAGTGAGCTTGTCCGTCGATGCCGATTTGCTCAGTCTACCCTAACACTGCTAGCCGATAGCGGGGCGTTGGCAAGTCTATCCGGCAATCGTCGAGCCGCGTACTGGCAAGCTTTAGGTCGAGACAAGACACATACCTCGTTACCATTGCTTGAAGCAGCCGGGGCGGATATCGATGAACCAATTCCGGATTCGCTGCAGCCGATGAATGCTATGGAAGAAGTTGCGACCGACTACGCCACGTTGGGTTTGTCATTACAAGGTCATCCGATACAGTTTTATCGCGAGCGGCTTGAAGCTTTGCGAGTGCGGACTGCGGAAGAATTGCCCGAGTTGAAGCATGGGCAGTTTGTTCGCGTCGCCGGTTTGATCGTGCTCAGGCAACGTCCGGGCACGGCCAAGGGTATCACGTTTGTGACGATGGAGGATGAAACCGGAAGCATCAATCTCGTAGTTCATCCTCGAACTTGGGAGGATAACTATCTGATTTGCAAACAATCCAATGCTTGGCTAGTTCACGGCACGCTAGAAAATCGCAAGGGGGTAATCCACGTCGTCGTCGGTCGGCTTGAGGATCTGACCGATACTCTTGGTCCACTTCAATTGCGTTCAAGAGACTTTCGTTAGTTTGAACGCAGCCAATTAGAGTTCGTCGCGGATTTGGTTTCTACAGCTTCCCGTTCTCCGTTTTCACGTGCTATAGCTTCACGTGCTATAGCTTCACGGCAAAAGCTGCGAAAATCGTCGTGTTGGTCGGTTGAAAGTCGTTATCAAAACAGACGATGAGAAGTTTTCTACCGTCGGGTAGAGTGGGGCCCCAAGCGATACCTTCTGGTTTCTCTGGAGCATCCGGGCCGTTGAATCCGAATCGTGGGTCGAGCAAGTCGATCAGCAGTGACTTCTCGATTCCAAGTTGGCCAACGGGTAACCCAGATTTCAGTGACTGTGCGTTGGAGATATCGGTGGCCTGAGACGTATCCGCAAGATAGATCCGTTTGATTTTGGCTTGTTCACCCATGAGGCTATCGCGTTCAAGGACGAGGAATTTTTTTTCATCGATACTAAGAACTTCGCTGACCCCAGTGGATTCATCGACAAGTGGATAGGCCAACTGTTTGGTTGCAGATGTAGTTGGATCGATTACTAGCCATCGAGTCCAAGTTCCGAAGCACTTGTTGTTCTCGATTCGGCCGTCTTGTACTAAAGGGCCTTGCATCGCCCCGACGATGGTTTTGTTTGTTGGGGTCACCGCGATACCTTCAAGTCCCCGGTTGGTAAATGTGCCGACTTGAAACGGGGGATCTTTGCGATCGCTCAAAGTAAACGTGCTCGGGATGGGGATCGACTTGAGCATCAGACCTTCGAGAGAGAAGATATCGATGAAGGGGCCATATTCATCGCTGATAATGACCGATGAAGTACCGTTGGCCGAGGAGACCACGCGGATCCCTTCCGGATCGTAGCTAGGGCAACGACTCGGGTCTTTCCAGCTTTTGAGTTGAAGCAGACTTCCTGTCAGCGATCTGGATTGCGAGTCGCGGAGCAGTGAGGTGCCCACTAAGTTAAATTCAAGTGTCTTGCTTGCTGGATTGAAGGTCAGGTCGATGGAGTGAAAGCGGCAGGGGAAGCTTGCTGCGCCATCACCGGCTCCACGATCGCTCAAGGCGTAGTATCGGTTTGCGGTCCCCGAGTAATCGATCGCTGATAGACCGCCGAATGCGTTCACGGGAGTGTTGGTCTCGAGCATACCATCCAAGCCGCTTTTGTCGGTGAACTCACCCGAGACG
>CAIJIZ010000565.1 GCA_903820735.1 uncultured Pirellula sp. | reverse complement strand
GTAGCACAATACACCCTTGAGCGGGCCGTTAGCTGCTGCCTTCATGGCTGCGTTGATGTCCGCTACGGTCGCTTCCTTCTTGAGGTTCGCGGTCAAGTCGACCACGGAACCGGTAGCCACAGGAACTCGCATCGCGATCCCGGTAAGCTTGCCCTTGAGTTCAGGGATCACCAATCCGACAGCCGAAGCTGCACCGGTGGTCGTTGGGATGATGTTCAATGCTGCCGCCCGTGCGCGGTAAGCATCGGCGTGAGGCTGATCTTGAACCTTTTGATCGTTGGTATAAGCGTGAACGGTGGTCATCAAACCGCTCTCGATACCGAAGGTGTCGTTAAGGACTTTGGCGATAGGTGCCAAGCAGTTGGTGGTGCAAGATGCGTTCGAAATGCACTTCAGGTCAGCGGTGAGCTTGTCATCGTTAACACCCAAAACGCAGGTCAAATCCGCACCGTCTTTAGCAGGAGCACTGAGGACAACGCGCTTGCAACCGGCGCTCAAGTGGGAATCGTAACCTGGCTTGCCATCCTTCGCTCGCCCAGTGAAAAAACCGGTGCTTTCGATGACGATGTCGACGTTGTGTTCAGCCCAAGGCATCTTCGATGGATCCTTTTCAGCCAACGCCAAGATCTTCTTGCCGTTGACGATCAGGTGCTTATCGTCGTATCCGACTTCTCCGTTGTAGCGACCGTGAACCGAATCGTACTTGAGCAAAGTCGCAAGCATTTGGTTATCGGTCAAGTCATTGACGGCAACAACCTCGAACTCGTTGGAGCGGGCCATCAAATTACGGAAAGTCAGTCGACCGATACGTCCAAAACCATTGATCGCAATTCGAATAGCCACAAAAATTCTCCGCCGTTAAACCTAAGAGACTCGAAATAACTTCACTGTAGAACTACAGCTGCAAAACTACATCCACAAAATCAAAGTCGCGGTTCGCATGACCGCAAACCACCTTCCGGATCGCATTGGCTCGCCGGAAGAGATTGTGAATATACATGCCGTCCCAACTTGCTTCAATGACTTCCACCTCAATGAATGACGTCACGTTGAAACCCCTTGGGAGACTCACAGAACAGGAAAACCACCCAAGGGAACCAAACCGAACTTTCACGCTACGTTAAAGGCGGTTAGTTTAACGAAGATCCAATACCCGGCGTGCTTTCCCCTCGGGGCGTGGCAAACTTCCCTCAGGCACCTGCTGAACCTCGATGCGGAGTTGCAATTGGCTAAGAAGTCGCTTTCCGAGAGCATCGGCTGAGCTTGCTCGATCCTCAATCTCCAACAGCAACTCGTCGAGAGCTCCGGATTTGCTAAGTACCAGCCGATACTCGCCGATCGAGGGAAACTCCCTGAGAATCGCTTCAATGCTCGATGGGAAAATATTCACCCCACGCACGACAATCATGCCATCGACGCGACCGAGCACTCCATGTTCAAGTCTCACGAAGTTGGTTCCCCAAGAGTCGCGCTGAGATTGGCTTTGAGCCCACATCGGCCGGACGATATCACCCGTTCGGTAACGGATCACCGGTGTATCGAAGCGACCGAGACTGGTGAGTACCAACTCCCGGGCTCCTTGCATCCCCGAGCCGATTGCATTCTCCGATGGGCTTTGTAAACCGTGAACCGCCAATGAACTGGAGCGTGCCAGTGAATTCAAGTCTCCCGACAGGTGCTCATCGGCTTGGTCGATCGGCAAGAATTCAGCGATGAATTCGTTCTCGATAATGTGAAGCGCTGTGCCATCGCGGGAACCGAATCCCCAAGGCCCGATTTCGGTCGCTCCGGCATGGTCCATCACTACCGCACCGTAGAGTTCCGAGATCGACTGCCGGATACTTGGAATGCTTCCTCCCGGCTCACCGGCTACGAATACGCATCGAATCGAGGAGTGATGCAAATCCTTTCCGGCTTGACGAGCGGCTTGACCAAGATGGATCGCGTAGCTTGGTGTGCTGAACAGAACGGTCGGCTCGGCACTGCGGATCAGCTCGATCCGGGCTTCGGTCGACATACCACCTGAGGGAATGACCATGCACTTGCGTCGCAAGCATGCATCGTGGGCGCTCCAGAAACCGATGAATGGTCCAAAAGAAAAAGCCATCAGGACTCGGTCTTGGTTCGAAATCTCGCAAGCGTCGAGCACGTATTGCCAAGTTTCGATCCACCATTGCCAATCCCGTTCAGAATCAAGGATGACCATTGGGCGTCCTCGAGTTCCGCTTGTCCGATGGTATCTTCGATAATACTCAACCGGAAAAGAATGATGGTTCGCAATACCGGATGGTCCATCATGGATCCAATCCGATTTGCGCATTAATGGCAGTTCGCTCAAAGCCTCGAGGGAATCGAGTTGGAGCGAATCGGTGCGATATCGCTCGCGATAAAAAGCGTTATTGCGAAGGACTTCCTTCAGGAGCTGATTCAGTCTCGATAGCTGATAAGTCTGAAGTTCCTCGCGACTTGGATTTCGATTGCGATGAAGTATGGATGTACTCATGTCGGGGTACTCATATCGGGGCATTACTCCCTTCGAATCCGTTTAGAAAATTCCGGATCGTTCGCGAAGGCGATTGCCAAGTCATTGATCTTCGCCGCGTTGCGAGCAGCTTCAAAGGGCCCTTGGATCTGTAGAAGCCCGAGTTCATAAGCGAGGCGATCTGAGTGGCCCGGTAGCAAGACTCGCCAATCGTGTGGAATTCTTCCAGGTCGCAGCTTGTTGACATGTTGCACAAGGTTCGTCGTACAGTTATTCGTCAGGGTGTCGTAATACTCTGGTTCACGTTGCAGTTTATTCACCCGAGCCAGCATGTCGACAAGCAAATCTTGGACTTGCTGCGGTTCTGCGCGACCACGGTACAAATGCACATCGACTTGTCGCACTTTGGTTCGCAGCAGAATCAAGTCCCGTTCATCGCCGACGATGTACATAAGCGGAAATCGGCGCGTGCTACCTGCAACCGCCGAGTAGTCTTGGTCTTGTCCAAGTCGAGCTTCGACACTCACGACGAAATGTCGTCCGTCAGCAAGCCCGAAGCTGAGCATTGTGTGCGCGAGCAACTCCGTTTCTTTGAACGGAACGACAATAAAGTCGACAGTTCGAACCGAGTCGAGCCGGAAACGTAGATCGTAATGCCGCACATCGTAGTCCGACTCCGTGCGGTAATTGCAATTGCGCACATTGCGGATGACGATCTCTTCCCCTTGAAATTCCACAAAGGGCATCAGCAACATATCCGCGCGCCAGCGCTGCATCGCAAGATTCTCGGGGGCTGGTTGGCTGCGTCCCGATTTAAGGTATCCAACAACACCATTCTCGTTGATCCCACGCATCAGCGGCGAGGAACATCCAATGGTGAGTGCGAAACAACAGAGCAAATAACAAATCCGTATCGTTCGCAAGGGACTATCGAGTCGCCGAAGAACCGGAGAAATCATAGTTGGTGCTCCGCCCAACACTGCCTGGACGATAAACGCCCCCCGAACCTGCTGGAGGTACAGATGGAGTACCTACCGGCTGCGTACTTGGACCACCATAGGCCGGCGGGAGCGTTTGAGCAGCTGGTAATTGCTGCGTGCCCCATGACGGGTTGCTCGTCGGTTGGCCAAGATTAGGGGCTTGGCCATAATTTGGGGCAGCACTGCTTGGCATCGAACTGCTTGGGTAAGCCCCGCCGCTTGGTGCGGCACCGTTAGATGGATAATTACCGGTGTTCGGCAAGTTGCCGTTTACTGGGTAGCTTCCGGCTGGTGGGTAGTTTCCGGCTGGCGGCATGCTCATCGGTGAAGGCACTCCGCCAGGTGCTTGCATCCCGCTTGGTGGCAAGCCCATGGCGGGCATGTTAGCTGGTGGGAATCCTGCGGGCGAGAGACCTGCTGGTGGTAAGCCAGTCGGTGGCAAACCTGCTGGAGCTCCATAAGGTTTTGCGTTCATGCCCGGAGGCATCGAGGCCGCAGGTGGGTTCATCCCAGGAGTACTCGGATAACCGCCGGCTGAGTAACCAGTAGGTGATGGATTTGAGTTAAAGGACACAGTCGATGCGCCACCATTGGGATTCGTATTGCCGTAAGGATTACCGGCAGTCATCCCAGCTGGACCGGCAGGCATCGCTGCTGGACCGGCAGGCATCCCAGCTGGACCGGCAGGCGGCATCAAGCCGTTGGGGCTACCGGCAAGACCTCCATTCGCAGCGCGTCCTGGAGCGGTGTTATAGACACCGGTGGAGTATCCGTTATTGCTAGCCGCCACACCTGCACCAGGTACCCCATAGGGACTTGGACCAGTCGCCGAACCAGCCAGTCCGTTAGGCATCGCTCCGTTAGGCATCGCTCCGTTTG
>CAIJIZ010000564.1 GCA_903820735.1 uncultured Pirellula sp. | reverse complement strand
CTAAATCGTCTAATCCACAGGGGAGTTTCTCGATCATCTCGCCCATCGAAGAATAGACGAAATCGGGTAAGGATGCCCGTTTCCGGGCACCCTCCACACGCCTCAATCACTTAACCCTCCACCATCACCTTCGCTACGCCAGCGGCTTTGGCGAAATCATCCTCAGTCACCAGCAGGTAGCTCTGCTGTGCGATGCGTGGTGAGTTGCCAAGCCAAGAGCAGACCACGTGTAGTGGGAACTCGCGCTGCAGTTCTGTTTCGCATATTGACTGGGATTTTCATGCTCGTGCTCATGCTCGTGCTCGGACCAATCGCGTCCATTACGAGCACGAGCACCATTTCATTGAGCACGAGAACGACTGAGCCAACCCATCGCTGTGTTGGCTGCTGCACGGTACTGTGGAGCGACGACCACATACTCGCTCTTATCGCCAACAATCAAACAACCAGGGGGATGCAAATAACCATGGAACAAGCCGAACAGACGGAAGTAAGGCTTGGGGGGCTTGGTTCGTTTCCGTGTGATCCGTGTGATCCGTGTGGTCCGTGGTTTACAGTCGTCCTTGGTTTAAACTAAGGGAAACAGACTATCACTCCATCCAATAATTGTGTGGCTCGCAAGTGCTTGATATCATTCAAATGCGGGGCGAGACGAACTTGAGTGATAGGCTACACTTAGTGCGGTCTACCGGTTTAGCCTCTTCGGTATGAAAACAAGTTTCGGTTTCCGAAGTAGGAGAGTGCGAGGTGGACAAGCAAAATGGTGAGTTTCTCGTAGGCTGGGGCACGCTCATGCTCATCAATGCAGGCCTAGCCCAGGGCAAGGGACGCAGCGGGCTAAACTGGTTCATTCTGTCCATCTTCCTTGGGCCTGTCGCTACGTTCTTCATCGTGGTTTCCGACCCCATTGCCCGGTCGCAACCGGGAGAGAAAACCTAACTACTCACTCTAGTGTTCGTCTACTCAATCAACTCGCGGATGACGGAGACCTGACCTTGGCAATCCGCGTGACCCGATTCCTGCTCCTGCTCACTGCGTCTTGGGTAGTAATGACGTTCACTCACGAGATGGGACACATTATCGGTGGATCGTGCTGCGGTGGGACATTGAAATCGGTGGACTTGTTGCCATGGCATCTGCGGATCTGGCCTCAGAGATTTGGGCGGGTTCGATTGGTGAGGCAACACTAATTCACTGGCTACCAATCCCGACTCGATGCGGTTTCATCGGCGATGGCTCAAGGGTACAATCCACGCCCGAATGATATCGGACAACCATCCCAATCCCCTTCCCACTAAAAACGGTTATTGAGGAATTGCGGTGGGAAAGGATACAGGCTGGTGGCCTATATCGTACACGTACACGTACACGTACTCAAAGAAATGGAACTCGTACTCGAAAAAGCATTGGGACTTAGACGATACCCGAGTCAAAACGAGGGCTCTTACCAGAATCCTTGAAAGAGCACTTGGACCTCAATGGATTCAGGGGCTTCGAGCACGACTAGGAGTACGACGACCGCGTTGCTGAGTACGATAAATCCAGATTTCCACCCACAGAATTACCTGACGAACCCAAAAGACAGCTCGGCATAGAACGGTTTCCCGCCATGATTGATTTGCGAAGCGATACAGTTACACGGCCCACCCCTGCGATGCGTGAAGCGATGCTTCGGGCCGAAGTCGGCGATGATGTTATCGATATCGATCCCACGGTAGAAGCCTTACAAGCGAAGACAGCCGAGCTGCTGGGCAAGCAAGCTGCGATCTTCATGCCAAGCGGCACAATGACCAACCAGATCGCCCTGCGAGTCCACTGCTTACCCGGCGAGGAATTCTTGTGCGATGCAGAGTGCCACATCTACAACTACGAACAAGGAGCCTTTGCGCAACTTAGCGGACTCGTTGCCCGCACCCTTATCGGCGAGCAAGGGGTCCTGAGACTGAAAGATGTCGAAGGCAAAATCCGGCCTGATAATGAGCATATGGTTCAGACGCGATTGCTGTGTTTGGAGAACACGCACAATCGAGGTAGCGGAAAAGTCTATCCGCAAAATGAAGTTCAAATCGTGTGCGACTGGGCGCATCAGCATGGGCTGCAAACCCACCTCGACGGCGCACGACTTTTTAACGCTTCGGTCGCTACCGGACTTTCCGTGCGCGAACTTGCCACACCATTCGATTCGGTAAGCGTCTGCTTTAGCAAAGGTCTGGGAGCCCCCGTCGGTTCATGCTTAGCAGGCACGAAGTCCTTCGTTGCCAAAGCCCGCCGGGCTAGAAAACTTTTCGGCGGAGGAATGAGGCAAGCCGGTGTGCT
>CAIJIZ010000563.1 GCA_903820735.1 uncultured Pirellula sp. | reverse complement strand
CGGAATCGACCGATCGGGCGCTAACGCTGTGGTTCGGCATTGAGTTGCGATTGGATTTTCTCGATCCGTTTCGGTGAAGCACTCATTCGAGTTCCGAGTTTTTGAGCATGGATCGAGACTCGCAGTTCTTCGATCATCCAGCGATATTCGAGCAATGCACCAGAGGGGTACCAACTGGCTGAGCGCTGGGCGAAACTTGGGATGGATTCAAGCTGTCCGATACGTTGAAGGTAATCCGTCCAAGCGGACAGAGCGGGTTGATCCATTTGTAGATCTTTTGCTCCCCCGTTCGATTTGAGTTTTTCCAATCGCGATACGATTCCGAGCAGGAATCGTGGTAGATCTTTCCAATAGACCCAAGGGGTATGAAACGCGTGGTTAGGATCGAGCAAAGCAGCGAGTTGCCGATCGATCACTTGAAGGTTTTCCGCAAAGGTCTTGGGGGTTTGCTCGCGAAGCTTGCGAACTTGCTGGTATGCATCTGCGAGCTTGGGAAGCCATCGAGCGATCTCGGCAGCAGCAACGCCGATACTTTTCACTCGCTGCACGCGCCTTGCTTCCCAATCGATTTGGGTTCGGGGCACGGGAGCAAAATCGGGTCGATCTCGATTCCAATCCGATTCGACTATCGCTAAGCGAATCATCAACGAAGCAACGATGTCTTGGAGTGTATTCGCTGGCCAACGATCGGAGAGCCACAAGCTGCATTCCTTCCATTTAGGAAGGAACTGTATTTGGCTTTTGATCTCCCGCGTTTCGCTGTTTGCAAACAATCGGATCACCGATTCGCGCAAGTACTGTTCGGCCAGATGGGGATGATCGACGACACCTGTTGCGATTTGATTTCCAATTGAAACGTTTGGTTTCGCAAGAGTTGGTTTAGCAGGCGTTGGTTTCGCAAGTGTTGGTGTCGAGGCTGGATTTGCTGGGGTCGGCTTTGCTTGAGAGGGCAGGAGGGTAGGAAAGCGTTCGATACGCACACCCCCAACTGGCTCGATAACGGAGCGTGGTAAGTCCGCGATATCCCAGTTCGACATTTGGTTTCGTTGCCAAGGGTACTCGATGACTTTCGGCGTACCCGTAGCATTCACCCCTTCCGAATTTTTTGTGAGCTTGTGTTGATGATGCTCCTGAGCTTGCAACTGCACTGCGGCAAGGTCGCGGCTTGTCACTATCGCTTTACCTCGTTCATCCTGCATCTCGATTCGGAGCTTGAGGTACTCGGGTAGTCCATCGGAATCGAAATCGGATTTTTGAACTGGCTCACCGATGTAGTTGGAGCAGAGCTCACATAGTGATTTCCAGAAGGGGGCGGAATTATTGGCAGCAGCCAGCATTCCTGGCAGGAGTTTTTCGACCGTATCGGGAATTGGAACAAACTGCCTTCGAAGTCGTTTCGGTAGCGACTTCAAAAGGGCTTGGAGTTTCTCTCGCAAAAGTCCCGGTACAAGCCATTCGAGTTTTTCGTTATGGAGTTGATCGACAGCGGGGATGGGAACTCGCAGTGTAACTCCATCGCGATCGGCTCCAGGTTCGAAGTGGTAATCAAGCGGAAGCTTGCTAACCGATCCGATTTCGAGTTGATTGGGAAACTCCGATTCGACTTGATGAAGATCGAGTACGAGTTTGAGTTGTTCGAGCGAGAGGAAGGGGGGTTCGTTGGTATTCGCAAGGGACTTGTCCCACTTCTCAAGGGTCGTTCGATCGACGACATGATTAGGGATACAGTTGCGATAGAATTCTAAGAGTACGAAGGGATCCGCCAAGCAATCACGTCGTCGGGTTTTCTCGCCGACTTTCCGAAGGTCCTGTAGGAATTGCAGATTATGCTTCCAGAACCTCGACCTGGATTCGAGTTGTTCTTCCGCAAGTCCATGTTCGATCAGGAGCGATCGAGCCAGAGGAGGATCGAGGGGAGCGAGAGGTACCGCATGTCGCAAAACGGCGGGTAGTCCAAATAGGGTACCGCGTCGCATCACCATGGCCGATCCCTGCTTACGGCTGAAGTGGGGTTCGTCGTAAGAGAACTTCAAGCAATGTTTCAGCGAGCGTTCGATCCAAGTCGGATCGATTCTTGCTGCGGTGCGTGCGTAGCGTTCTTTGGTTTCGATAATCTCGGAGGAGACGATCCATTTCGGGGGTTGGTTTCGGACCGTAGAACCGGGCCAAAGTTGTAATTCCATGTTCGATGCGCCGCGGTACTTATTGCGATCGTCGAGCATCGCAACACCGGACGGAAACGCCACCAACAAGGCTTGATGAAGCTCGGCATATCCTTTTGGAAGCCGATTGCTAGCGGGTTCTCCACCAGCAGTCGGCTTATCTGACCTCACGGGTGCTTTATCCGTTTTGGCGAGCCCCTCTGTGGGATCTGTCAGTTCGATGCGACGAGCAGCAATATGTAGCTTCGCATCGCGGCATTGATCAAGGAGTTGCCGATGGACTTCGCCCCACTCGCGCAATCTAACGAGGGACAGGAACGAATCCCGGCAAGCTTTTTCGAGGCGTGATCGGCCAAGTTTTTCTCGGAGGGATTGGTAGAAGTCCCAGATTCTCAGCAAGCTGAGGAAATCGCTATTCGGGTCGCGAAATTTTTGGTGTGCGTTGTCGGCATCTTGTTGAAACTCTGGCGGTCGCACGCGAGGGTCTTGAGTTTCGAGTGCGGCTGCAACGACGAGAGCTTCGTTCAAGCAACCTTCATCAGCGGCGGCGAGGAGCAACCGACCAATGCGAGGGGAGACAGGCCAGCGAGCGAGGATTCGTCCTATAGGTGTAAGGTTTGAATTCTCGTCGATGGCTTCGATCTCTCGAAGGGTGCGGAGGCCTTCGCGAACACTCTCAGGCCGGGGTGGATCCAACCATGGCAAGGACTCGATATCAAAGATACCGAGGGACTTAGCATGAAGGATAGTCCCTGCGAGGTCGCATCGAAGGATTTCAGGTTGAGAGAATGGAGAGCGACTGAGAAAATCGTCTTGGTCGTAGAGTCGAATAGCGATCCCTGGGCCCAAGCGACCGCAGCGGCCCGAGCGTTGGTTTGCGGAAGCTTGGCAAACCGGCTCGATGGGCAAGCGTTGCACGCGGCTTTTAGCGGCGTAGCGAGAAACGCGAGCCGTACCGGTATCGATCACATAGCGGATGCCAGGAACGGTCAGACTTGATTCCGCGACGTTGGTTGCCAGGACGATGCGTTGCAAGCGATGAGGTTGAAAAACTCGTTGCTGTTCGGCTTCGGTTAACCGGGCGTACAACGGTAGCACTTCGACGGACTGATGCAAATTGCGTTGGGTGAGGAATCCTCGAAGCCGCTTGCTGGCGTCTCGAATTTCGCGTTCGGTGGGAAAGAATGCGAGGATATCGCCTCGCCCTTCGCCGAGCAATTCATCGACAGCATCGCAGAAGCGGCTCAGGAGGGATGTATCGTAGTCGATGTCGTTACCGACTGAATCTGCGGCGCGTTGCATCGCAACGTTTTGGGCACCACGGTATCGAACATCGACAGGGTAGCTACGTCCTTCGATACTAAGAATTGGTGCGGGGCCGATCGCATCATGAAAGTGGTTTGCGAATCGATCCGCATCGATGGTCGCCGAAGTAATCACGATGCGCAGTTCGGGTCGAGAGGGTAGCAAACGCGCGAGGTAGGCCATCAGCAGATCGATTTGGATCGATCGTTCGTGGGCTTCATCGAGGATGATGCAATCGTAGGCTTCTAGAAACGGGTCGCGTTGAATCTCGGCCAACAAGATCCCGTCGGTCATTAGCTTGATCAGCGACGTCGCTTCCGTGTGATCTTGGAAACGGACTTTGTAGCCGACGACTTTTCCGAAGGGTGATTCGAGTTCTTCTGCGAGGCGATGGGCTATGGATCTCGCAGCGAGTCGGCGGGGTTGAGTATGCCCGACCCAACCGCGTTTGCCGAACCCAGCTTCAAGGCAGAGTTTCGGTAGTTGAGTACTTTTTCCCGATCCCGTTTCGCCGCAGAGGATGGTGACTTGTCGATTGACGATGGAATCGATGACTTCGTTGCGATACCGGCTGATGGGGAGTTCGGGATCGTAGATCAGCGAGTAGGGGGTTTCGAGGCGTTGCTCGTATCGCTGGTATGCGGCTTGAAGG
>CAIJIZ010000562.1 GCA_903820735.1 uncultured Pirellula sp. | reverse complement strand
ACAGAAAACGGTTCTATCCATCGAAACTCCCGCCGGCCATTTAGATCGCTTTGAGCGGCCATTGCCCCAAGACTCCCTAGGGTGATGACCACTCGACTCGCGCCGCGATCAAGGAGCTTCTCACCCGCCTGTTTCGCTTGATCGACCGTTCGCGGTGGATCACATTGCAACAGCAAAGCAGTTTCCGTTTGATTTGGACAAAGTAGATCGACCTGAAAAAGGGATTCGGGAATCGCTCCGCCTACCGGGGCTGGATTGAGAACGACCCTCGTTCCATGCTTTCGGCACACCCGAACGAAATGCTCGACAGTTGCAATTGGGATTTCTAGTTGTGCCATCGCCCAGGTCGCCTCACGAATCGATGCTTCCGCTCGATCCACATCTTCAATTCCAAGTTTACCGTTCGCCCCTGGAACAACCATGATCGAGTTTTCACCGGAATCATCTACCGAGACCACTGCCACGCCACTTGACCCAGCCTTGGTCGCTATGTGCTGAGTGTCAATGCATTCGTAATGTAACCGCCGCATCAACGAGGAACCAAAACCATCTTCTCCAACGCAGCCAATCATTCGCACGCAAGCACCAAGCCGAGCTGCCGCGACGGCTTGATTGGCTCCTTTACCACCCGGAACTTCGGAAAGTGCATGCGCGATAAGTGTCTCACCAGGAGAAGGAAGCTTAGGTGTTCTTACTACAAGATCCATATTGATCGAACCGCAAACAACTACCTTGGGTTGGGGATCATGCATGTTGCCTTCGTTTCCATGAAGTCGGAGTGAGTAAAAGCCCGAAGCAGACGAATTTGGTAATCTGTAACGATAAGTAAAAATACACGGGCCTCAATAGGCCCGCGAAATTAGCTGCGACAATTCTAGTTGTGAACGAAACATTATTTTTTTAATTCGTCCATTGTGAAAATGATGCAGGTAGCTGACCACTGGGCTGTCCTCCCTTGACGGAATCCCGCCCCGACGACGCTTCGTCGATTTCGAATGCATGGTTTTTTTAGTAGCCCACACCGGAGTGGTTTGGGTCGTAAATCTCCCGCAAATGTTAAGTGACTTAGCATGAGCGGCAAGCCTCCCACAACCACCATGGAAATAGTTCGATGGTTAACTCTAACCGCACATCACAACCGTCAATATAGCTCGATTGAAAGTTTTCTTCGGATTGAATCGGACCATGGATTATCCTCTCGATGATTCGGAAGATAACCTCATTGGCCAAGGAAAAGAGTGTCGACTACGAATCGAAAGCCACAACATCGCTCGAGTGCACGCAAAGCTACTGTATCGAGAGGGTTTGTGGTGGGCTTTTGCCTGCGATACAGGCAGTGGTATTTGGGTCAACGGATCGAAGACGGACTGCGCGGTATTGCTCAACGGAACGAGACTTCGATTCGGAGATACCGAAGCTTGTTTCAATAACTCCTTAAAATCCATGGAGTTCCCAGACCTACGTATTCGGTCGCGGACTCGTCGATAAACGATTTGAGACACCTAAGACCAACGGAACATCTGAACTCGCAAAAACACCTTCCACCCAGGAAATCGAAGGAGATTTCTCTGAGTTGCTTGGTACCAGCAATGCGATGCGTGAACTGAAAAGGAGGATCAATCGAATCGCTAAAGCATCGGGTGGAATTCTCGTGCGTGGAGAAAGCGGTGTCGGAAAAGAACTCGTCTCGAAAGCAATTCATCGCAATTCTCCTCGTGTCGCCAAACCGATGCTCAGCGTCAATTGCGCGGCAATCCCGAGCGAACTGATCGAAAGCCAACTATT
>CAIJIZ010000561.1 GCA_903820735.1 uncultured Pirellula sp. | reverse complement strand
GACAAAGGGCCAAAGCGGAGATTCGAAGGGAGTTCACAAACCAAGAATCGTTGGTAAACCGGAGGGACTTTCGGATCATAGGATGGGACAGTGCAAAGGTTCGAAAGGAGGAAACAACGCGAAAATCATCGCTTAAGACTAACTCGAAACGATGAAATCGCCTAGTGTCTAGACCGTTCGACCTTGCCGATCACCCAGGATTTGTTAAACAAGCAGACTAAGTCGCAATTAAAAACTAATGATTTCTGGGTTCCTGGCGACTTGGCTCCCAATGACCTGATCTTGATACGATCCGAACTGGAGCAGTGATTCAACCGATGGACATCCACACTTTAACCCGTGATTTGAACTTGGATAATGGCAGTAAAATCGTGATGCTGGTGGCCGACGGATTGGGCGGCCTACCTATGAGCCCGGGCGGGCTGACCGAGTTGGAAACGGCCAAGACCCCAAACTTGGATCAACTTGCCACACGAGGTGTTCAAGGCGCAAGCATTCCGGTCAAACCCGGCATCGCCCCCGGAAGCGGCCCAGGACACTTGGGACTCTTCGGATACGATCCCTTGAAGTACCTAATCGGCCGCGGTGCCTTGGAAGCCACAGGCATCGGCTTTGAACTACAAGAAGGTGATGTCGCTATCCGTTGTAATTTTTGCACGATCGACGACCAAGGTCGCATTACAGACCGCCGAGCCGGCCGGATCAGCAGTGAAGAAAGCGCACCGCTAGCGATCTCCTTGCGACAAGTAAAAATCCCCGGCGTCGAAATCTTCGTCGAACCGGTCAAGGAACATCGGTTTGTAGTCGTTTTTCGCGGCCCAGGCTTGGCAGGTAACGTGGCTGACACCGATCCACAGAAAACAGGAGTCGCCCCCCTTGCTCCCGTAGCACTCGATGCTGCAAGCGCAAAGACTGCCGAAGTTGCGAAGGAGTTTCTACGGCAAGCCAAGGCACTTCTCGCTGGCCATCCCAAGGCGAATTTTCACACGATGAGAGGCTTCGCAAGCAAACCTTCGTTGCCTTCCTACAAAGAAGTCTATGGGCTAAAAGCCGCGGCTATCGCCGTCTACCCGATGTATAAAGGCTTAGCTCGACTCGTCGGCATGGATATCATCGGCTCCGCTCAAACCCTTGCCGAACAGATCGATGTACTACGCGACAACTGGGAGAAATACGACTTCTTCTTCATCCACTTCAAATACACCGATAGCACCGGTGAAGATGGCAATTTCGATGAAAAAGTTGCTCGAATCGAAGAACTCGACTCTCTCATGCCGGCCATCGATAAACTCGGCCCCGCTGTCCTCATCGTTACAGGCGACCATAGTACTCCAAGCTACTTAAAGAGCCACTCATGGCACCCTGTACCAACCTTGCTAGTATCTGACTGTTGCCGACCTGACCCTCACAAAACGTTCAACGAAACGACTTGTATCACCGGTGGCTTGGGGCAATTCGAAGCCCAATACCTAATGGCTCTAGCCCTATCGAACGCCGGCCGGATGGGTAAATTCGGAGCTTAGTGACTTAGACGTCCATGGTGTAATGCAATCAAACTCGTCTTGGCTCCAAGCCAAGGCGAGTTACTTCTAACAGTTCCTTTACAGACCGCAAATCCACACCAAGCTTCGCAGACAACTCGTTACCTGCTTCATCTTTATAGATGGCGTTGTCTGGATAACACCCTTGGATACCACTCTTGAGCAGCGACATTCCGCTGCTCAAGGAACGGCTCAAGTCAGCGGCTTACTGAAGTTTACTCAATACTTCCTTATCTTCAGAGGAGAGGTGCACATCGCGAAGCGCCTTGACGTTGATCTTTGATTTGATCTTGTTGGCTTCCGACTCTCTTCCACCGCGAGTAAGTGCGACATACCAGTGAAGCGCAGATCGAGGATCTCCACCTTTGGCGGTTGCTAGTTCAAGGGCTTTTGCAGCATCATCGTACTTCTTCATCAGGATGAGTATGCTGCCTTTCGAATCCAGCAGTGGAGCTTCGTTAGGCATAATCTTCAAAGCACGATCAATATACTCGAGTGCTTTAGGGGCATTCCCTGGTCCTAGTTCAACCAAGACGTTTGCTAGATTGTTCAAGGCGACGACATTCTCTGGTTCCGCATTCGCGAGGGCTTCGTATGCTTTGCGGGCAGCAGGGAAGTCACTTTTCATGATATAGAAATCGCCAACGAGCCGAGCGAGAACTGGATCAAACGTCTTTGAGTTCTCCATGACTTTGTTGAGGGCTTCTTTGAAGGCCTCAACAGAACTTTTCTCGAAGGGCAACGACAGTGAAATCAGGAGCGTGGACATGATGTCTTGCGGTGTGAACTGCAACTCATCGAAATGCTTGACAATGCGTTTCATCGCGGAGTTACGGAGCAGTCCAACTTCATGCCGCAGGAGATAAAGCAGATACTCTCGTGCACTTTCCGTCTTTCGCTCGATAAGGTTTTGCACGACCTGGTCTGCTCGAGCTTCATCGCTCGCGACTTCAAACATCGCACCGGCGAACATGAGATCTATGTTTTCGTATGTACTGAAATCCTTGGGGTTCTCGTATTTCCCGGTCAAGCCCTCCATCCATTCATCGATGATCGCTTCAGCAGGTTTACCATCTTTGGAGGACTGAAGCAGTGTTCGAAGGACATAAGTGCTACGGGATTTCGGCGCAAGCGAGATCAATCGATCGATATAGGATTCCGCATCTGTAGTGCGTTTCTGATCTAGAAGGAAGGCGATATACGTTGCGATCTTCACTTCGTCTGGTGGAGAGCTATTAGCAGCAACCTTCAAAGCCGATTCGGCAGAATCTTGATAAATCTTCAAATCAGTCCCCTTCGCTTCGTCGCGGGTAGACATATCGAAGAGATTGCGATTGATTAGACCAAGCGTGAACATCACATCCGGCGTAGAGCGATTCTTCAAATTCGCGACGCTCTGAAGAATTGATTTGGCTTTCTCTAAATCAGCATAAGTTTTCTTATCCATCAAAAGTCTTGCGTACAGCAGTTTGTCTTCGACCATATTTCCAAATGGAGGAGAAGTCAGCACGCGTTCGATCGTAACCCAATCGTCTGGCTTGTTTCGGCGTCCAAGCATCAGTGCTGCGAAGTGGCGGATGTCTTTTTGCTCAGGTCTCTTTTGCACCAGTTCCAAAATCAGATCGATCGCTTCGTTTCGTTTGCCCAATCGATTGAGCACCTCGGCTTTGAGAAACCCGATACGATCCTCGGGCCCACCCGCGGCTTGTGCTTGATTGAAACAAGAGTCAGCCATTTGCAGGTCGTTCAGGTACATGTAGATCGTACCGAGCGTCATCCAACGATCTTGTGCAGGTTTCAAGGCTTCATTGGCGTGAATTTTCCCAACGAGCTCTTCGATCTTGGCTCGCTGACGAGTCAATGCGTAGTGTTGGAAGTAAGCTTTGATAGGCTCTAAACCATTCGGATCGATTTCACTCGCCCTCGCAAGTGCCTCTTCGGCAAGCTTGAGTTGTGCGTCGCGATTCTCCGGATTCATTTCTCTCGAAGAACTTTCCAAGACTCGGCTGTACCAAATCCAAGCGAGCGGGTCGAAAGGACGCGCGTCGACACCCGACTTAGCAATATCAAGGGTGTTTGCTCGGTTGCGTTCAGACAATCGAAGGGCAACAGAAGAAATTCGGTTCGACAGGTTGGAAACAACCCCAAGCTTAGCGATGAAATTCTCTGCTTCTTCAAATCGACCGTCACGGTAAAGAAGTTCAATCAAGCGTTCAAACACTTTTAAGTCATCTGAACCAAGGCTAATGGCGGCTTGGTAGGCAAGAATGGCCTTGTTGGGTTCTTTCAACTGTTCATTGAGGATCCCATTTAGGATATACAATTGCGACCAATCAGGTCGAGCCGCTTCGATGTCTGCAAGCAGTCGCATCACCGTTGAGAAGTCTGGGCGGTCATCAAACCGGGACTTAACCAGTGAACGGCGGGCTTTGACGTATTTCCACTGTACTCCTGCATCCCCTTCGAGTTGTCGCAAGCGGTTTTCGGCAATCACTAATCCCGAGTCCCATATTTCCGTTTTCTTTAAGTTCTCAGGTGATTTTTCCTCGACTAGCTCGCCGGAAAATTGAGGGAGCCTCAAAAGGTTCTCGCATAGTTCGCTTACAGCCGAGAAATCATTTCCGCAGTTGTCTAGAAGCTTCTGAACGGTTGGATAGAAATCCTCATCGAGTCGCGTCAATCCGATGACGGATTGAAGCAACCTGAGGTTACTTGGAAAATCTGGGAGCTTATCCAAAATAAGCTTCCGGGCTTCGTTTCTTTTGCCTTCATTGACCAGCTGGTTGGTGCGGGAAAGAAGTGCGTCAACACTGTTGGGGTTGCGCTCAGCATAGATATCTTGAAGCTTTTTCGATTCCTCAAATTCACCCCAAAAGGAGAATAAACCGATGGTATTAAACCAAAGATATTCCGAATCCGGATTCTCGTTGCAGAGAGCAATTAGTTTCGGAACGTTCTTCTCAACGACTTCGCGTTGCTGCGATGGCTGGGTCTTGCGCACATCGAGTTCGGCTTGCAGTAAATCCACCATCCAGCCATTCGCCGGTGGCGGGTTCGACTCTTTCGCTGATTCCGATGCCAAGTCGATCAGCTTTTGAATCGAATCCCATTCACCACTTCCGAAGGATAGATCCTTGCTTTGCTGAAGTAATTCGAGGCGAGCAAGCTGAATC
Organism: uncultured Pirellula sp.; assembly: GCA_903820735.1. GTDB lineage: Bacteria > Planctomycetota > Planctomycetia > Pirellulales > Pirellulaceae > JBKCUI01. Next base: position 2,260 of record CAIJIZ010000561.1, on the reverse strand, counting down.
CAGTCGGAGAATTGCTTTCGCTCGATCAATCGGTATTGCTCAGAAGCTTCCGTCGACCGATTGAGTTTTACCAACGACTCAGCCGCACCACGCCGCAGGTCAGGCTGGTTCGGACTCAATGACAAGGCTTTCAAATACGCATTGGCGGACTTTTCCCAATACCCGATCTTTCTAAAATTCTCAGCAGCAAAAGCCTGGATTCGAAATTCCGTCATCGAGTCGCTGGAAACTGTTCCTACCACCAGTTCATCAAGCTGATTAGAAACGGCTACGAGATTACCGGTGCCCGAGAAGTACAACAAATGCTGTTCCTTCATCGACCGCCCTAACTCCGCTTGCAATACTGCGGAATAGTTTGGAGACTCCTTGCGGTATGTTTCATCCATTTCCGCAAGGGCTTCTTTAGCTTTATCGTAGTTCTTTGTCTGATTGAAATGGCCAACTCGACGAACATGAAGCAACGCAATGGGTGGTTCGCAAACACGGATCCCGTCCTCGAGAGACTGCAACGCTTTATCTGAATCGCCCTTCGCCAAATAGAGTTCATACAAAGACAAATAAGTGAAAGCTGCTCGCAATCCTGCACCTTGACGCAAATCCGACAACAGGCTCTCACCCTTGGTAATCGCCTCTTCAACCATCGGTTCATTTCCCGATTGGCTGCCCGTTTGCAAACGGGTCATGAAGTGAACAGCCCCCTGCTTCTTGATTTCCGCATTGTCAGGAAATAGCTCAAGCGCCTTGCGAATATTCACATTGGCCAACTCGGGACTTATTCGGGAGTTGACTTGGTAATCGATGATCCAAGCTTCCGGTTCATCGCCGTTGAGCTCGATCATTTCTTTGAGCTTGTTGCGAGTAAGAGTCTCCAAGTCATCTTTTTCTTCTTTTGCCAGTCGCGATTTGACAAGCAGTGTGGGATTGAGGATCGCAGCGTTAGCAATCATCGCCGTGAGATTTACATCCCCTTTGTTCTCTTCCAACGTACTTAGTACATGGTCGACCGGGTCGATGGTGCAACGGGTCTCAACCCACTTTGGAGCCACCTTGATCCGGCCAATCGAAGGGTCTTGAAGCCCTGCGGATAAAGCTCTAAAGCGAATTTCGGCAAGTTTTTTATCCCATTTTGGGGACTGTTCGTCGGTCGTGATCTTTGCGATCTGCTCGACGGCTTCCCCGAGTCGAGCAGCATCGTACGTCAAAAGATTGAAAAGCTTCTCTCGCAACTCAGGAATGCGATCCTCTAATTCACTGTTGAGTTCGCATTTCCCGATCGCTTGGTACAACATCCCGACCATGTTCGCCGGAGGTATGTCACTAGCTCCCTCTTCGGAGATCAACTGCGTGAACTCGACCTCTTGCTCCGCAGAATTCGGACGGTACTTCAGGTAACGCGATAGGAACTTGATCGCCTCTGGATAATCCCCCTTGGTCTTTGCAGCCTCTACCCGATCCAGAAGGTCTTGTTCCAACCTGCCAATCTGAAGCCTATGCAGCAAGAACAAACTTGGCACCAAAAGGGCAATCACCCCAAGGGTGATCCAGAGGGCTGGGAAGTGAAGGGAAGCGTTGATCTTGTTTTGGCTGGCGGTAGCCTTGATGAACCCGCCTTCGTCATTTTGCTGTAACATTCATTCGCCTCACGAGAATCGTTGTGAAACGCGTACTTGCTGATAATTATGGGACCAAAAACCGCGCTTGAGTTTCGCCGATTTCCGGGCGGACTTTCCGGAAAAGTCCACTTTACACAAGAACAAGTCAACGGGATCTGTGGGGAGCAATTCAACCAAAATGTACGGTCGATGCTCACAGACTAGAAAACAAGCCTCGACTTATAAGTGTAACGTTTATTGAGCGATTGTTGACTCTATAAACGCCGGAATTATCGATACTTTAGGCTCAATTTAACACCCCAAGCAAGGTGCATTTCACTCAACAGTGCACCGTTTAGACAGCTTTCGGACCGATCGTTACATCACCAAAGGCATGAACCTCTTCACAAATCTTTCTCAAGACGGCGAAGGGGTCATTAGAAGCCTGTGAGAATCGCTCGCCATCGATCACCAACGGGGCTCCTATGACAACCAACGGGGCACCGTATCTCGGGGTACTGATGGCCTGCTCCAAAGTCAATCCGCCAACCGCCTGCACCGGGACTTGAACCGCTGCGACAACCTCCCGCAATTCGTCCAACGGGTTCGGAGGACGCTTGCCCATCGCTGCGATCCCCCGCCGCTCGTCGTAACCGATGTGGTGGATG
>CAIJIZ010000560.1 GCA_903820735.1 uncultured Pirellula sp. | reverse complement strand
TCGGCTAGTTCGCCGGCCTTTTTGCGGTTCATTGCGGAATTAAAGGTCGCGATTCGCAGAGGCTTCGCTGTTTGCACGGTTTTTTGTTGGACTAGCACGTTTTGTTGCTGAGCGAAAGCAGTTTGAATCGCCGGATTGCAGCAGAGTAAGTTGCAGTAGGCGATAAACAAACATGCAGTACGGACGAGAAACTGGATTCCGCGAGGAACCGAGCGGTGGAGGGACATAGGTTGACTTTGATCGTGGTTATTGTGGTTTTTACAACGGAAGTTCAACAGTGGTTGAACTTAGAGTTCGTCGGATACGCGTTTTTCGAAGCTGCGAACTAAGTCTGCGGCTTCTTGTAGGTGGAGCAAGATGCGTTGCATGGCGGTTTCAACGTCTGAGAAATGTTCGTTCATAAATTTCTCAGCGGTTGCATCCGTCCAGGATTCGCTGATTGTTGCGGAAGCGATTCTCCAATCGTTGAGGGTGTCTTGGATTCTGCCTTTGGTTCCTACGAGATCATTTCGGGAGCGAGGATTCATCGGTGGATTCCCTCAAGGGTAGTCAGGGGAAGGACAACGACTATTTCGTTGGGATCGCGAATTGTGAGGTGATTTTTTCCAGACCATCCAAATTCTCGCGAAGCCGAACAGCGGCATCGAGGTCGGTATGGTTGAGGATTCCCACTGGGCCTGTGAAACCGGACTTTCCGATGCACTCAAGGATTTCTTGGTCGCGATTACCTTCACCGATGGGCAAGATTTTCTTACCGAGGCGTTCACCGTCGTCGAGCGTACCGTTGAGGTTGATCGCCAAGAGATGAGGCAAGATTTTCGGGAGGATCTCCTTGAGTCGGTCGACTTGATGGTGAGCGTGGTGAAGGTTGTAAACGATACCGACGTTTGGCATGTCGATGGCTTTGAGCAAACGAATTTGGTTTTCAGGCTCGCCGTACCATCCGCCGTGGTTGTAGAGGGCGACTTTACAACCCGCTTGGTCGGCAGCGATAGCGATTTCACGAATGCGATTTACTTCGGATTGGATAAAGGCCTTGGTTTGTTCTTCGTTCATGTTTGGATCGCCGCCACCGGTGACCCAGAGCTGTGGATGGATTTGGTGTTTTTTGATCAGGGTCAGAATTAGTTTTGCTTCGTCGTTCAGGACGGTGGGGAACCACCAAGCGGTCATTTCGATCCCGTGATTTTTCATCGTGACGATTTCCTCGTCGAAGGTCGGAACGTGTTCAGCGCGGTAATCGTAAGCAAGTTTCTTGATACCGAGTTGGTCGAGCATTTCGGCTCGTTCTTCCGGAGAGCGTTTTTTGGAGTCAAACGGAACGATGCACCAAGCGACCAAATTGTTCTTTTGGAACATCGAGGGCTGGAAATCTCGGTCTTGGCCGAAAGCCGAAAATCCCCCCAAGGACGAAAAAGCAAAGGTGAGTGCAACGAGTAGGGTTTGAAGATTGGCGGGGAGAAAAGCCTGCAAGGATGGAGACATTGAAGGGATCCTAGGGATTGAAAGGGAGGAAGGGGGAGGGCTCAGGGGGTGGCCGGGTATTTAGGCAGAGTGGTCGGGTCGCACTGATTGTAAGGGAGATTGTAGATCAAAGCAGAGCTGCGCACACGGGAATCCTGGGAGAGGAAATCGCTCAGAAAGAGCATTAGCCGTTGTAAACAACGGTTTTGGTGAATACATTTTCTAATTCGTCTCTCCACATTTTTCAGGAATTTACCCCCATTCGAACTATGTCATCACCCACCCCAATCACAGTCGCACACGGCGATGGTATCGGCCCCGAGATCATGGAAGCGACCTTGCACATCATCGAGGAAGCCGGGGCTAGGCTTGAGAAGCACGTCATCGAGATTGGCGAGAAGCAGTATTTGAAGGGTAATTTGGCGGGCATTGAACCGGGTGCCTTCGATAGTTTGCGATCGACACGGGTATTCCTCAAGGCTCCGATCACGACTCCACAAGGTGGCGGTTTCAAATCCTTGAACGTCACGACGCGTAAAGCGTTTGGATTGTATGCGAACATTCGTCCATGTTTGAGCTACGACCCATTCGTTCGGACCAAGCACCCGAAGATGGACGTAGTGATTGTGCGAGAGAACGAAGAAGACTTGTATGCCGGGATCGAGCACCGTCACACGCTGGACGTGATGCAATGCTTGAAGCTCATTTCGCGACCTGGTACCGAGAAGATTTGTCGCTATGCGTTTGAGTATGCAAGAGCATACGGACGCAAGAAGGTGACCTGCTTCACCAAAGACAACATTATGAAGTTGACCGATGGTTTGTTTCATAAGATTTTCGACGAGATCGCTGCTCAGTACCCAGATATTGAAAACGAGCATTGGATCGTCGACATCGGTGCAGCGAAGCTCGCCGACACTCCGGAAGCTTTTGACGTGATCGTCATGCCAAATCTCTATGGAGATATCCTCTCTGACGTTGCTGCTCAGATTGCGGGCTCTGTCGGGTTGGCTGGTAGTGCCAACATTGGCGATGGTTGTGCGATGTTTGAAGCCATTCACGGATCTGCACCGCGACGTGCTGGTCAAAACCTTGCAAATCCTTCGGGACTTTTCTTGGGTGCCATTCAGATGCTCGTTCACATCGGCCAAGCCGACGTAGCCGAGCGAGCGCACAATGCTTGGTTGAAGACCATTGAAGATGGTGTTCACACTTACGATATTTTCAAGGATGGGGTATCGAAGGAGAAGGTAGGGACGAAGGAATTCGCCAAGGCTGTCGTTGCTCGGTTGGGCAAGAAGCCTGAAGTACTGAAGTGTGTCGATTACAGTCGTGCACCGAAGCGACCTTTGACCGATCGCCCACCATATGTCCGCTCTAATGAAAAACGAGAGTTGGTCGGTGCTGACGTGTTCGTTGCTTGGACCGACTCGACTGAAAATTTGGCTGCGAAATTGCAACCATTGGCCGCAGACGGCTTGGTGCTCGAGATGATCTCGAATCGCGGTATGAAGGTTTGGCCGGGCGGAATGGCAGAAACATTCACCGTCGACATCAGCCGCTGCCGTTTTGCATTGCCTGAAGGCTCCGGGAAATCGACCACCAATGCGGTGCTCGTCTCGCTGCTTGAGCGACTGAACAAGGCTGGGGTTGATTTTGTCAAATATGAAGGCTTGTACAACTTCGATGGCAAGCCTGGCTTTTCGCGTGGACAAGGTCAGTAAATCGCTTGCACCCGATGGATCTTTTCGAAGAACCAACGGGCTTAAGTCGTCCGACTCGAGCAAACTTGCAGCTTCTTGTTTGTTTGCTTGTGCGAGCAAATTCCGCCAATTGCAGATGTTTTTATGAGCCAAACAGTATCGATTGACGGTGTGAATTTATCTTTGGCCAATCCGGTAACAACCGCAACGCGGTGGATCGGCCAGGAGGAATCGCTTCGTCAGCTAGCAGCTTGTTGGCTGAGTGTCGCCCCGGGGGATTTGCCTTTAACTCCAAGGCTTGTTGGGGTACCTGGGGTAGGCAAGACGGCTTTGGCAATGGCTGCCGCGAGTGCTCGAGGCCAAAGCCTGTACATCTTTCAATGCACTGCTGACACGCGCCCGGAAGACTTGTTGGTCACGCCTGTTTTGGCCAGCAACGGGAAGATTTCGTATCACGCATCCGCATTGGTCACGGCGATGATCAAAGGGGGCGTGTGTGTGCTGGACGAAGGGAACCGGATGAATGAGAAGTCCTGGGCATCGTTAGCACCATTGTTCGACCAGCGTCGTTATGTCGAATCGATTGTCGCGGGGATATCGATCCCTGCACATGACGATTTCCGGGCGGCGGTCACGATGAATCAGGATGACTCAACGTATGAGATCCCCGATTACATTTTGAGTCGATTACAACCGACATTGCAGGTAGGGTTTCCCAGTCGCAAAGACGAGTTGGCGATCTTGCAATATCACTTGCCTTTCGCCGAAGCCGATGTGCTGGGACTGACCGTTGACTTTTTACAGCAAGCGCATGCGTTGAAACTCGACTTCTCAGCGCGGGATGGGATCAACGTTTTGCGGTATGCCATCAAGCGATTAGCGGCCGCGGATTCGAACCATCCTTTGTCAAAGGATAAGGCTTGGCGAGAAGCGATTATCGCTTGTTTAGGGGATGAAGCTTTGGACTTGGCCGCATTGGCTGAGCGTCGCAGACAAGCCTTGGGTGGGGATGTTTTGCCGATGGGTCTTGAAGATTTCTTTTTCGATCCTGACGATCCACTACGCCCCGAGGACGAAGACGAAGACAAGTAGTGTTCGAATTAGAATGCTGTTGAAACATTTCGCTCAAGTGCGGTTAGGATCTGGTGACGAGATGTTTTGCTTTACGATTGATTTCCTTCAAGTAGATGGCTGGTAGCAATGAGTGCGGGGCATGTCGGAGCGAAAGGCCAGATAGTGGACATAACGAACCAATCGATCGAACATGCTTGGGAGCAGTGGGTACCGAGGTACTTAGTTCCGATTGACCCGAAACGCATGGGGCATTATTTCACCGATGTGTTGATCATCGGAGGTGGGCTGGCAGGATTGCGTGCGGCCCACGAGATCGATCCTTCGTTGCGCACGATGATTTTGACGAAGGACAAAGTGCAGGAGTCCAACAGTGCCTACGCCCAGGGTGGGATAGCGAGCGTGTGGGATCCCGAGGATCGATTTGATAATCACATCCAGGATACGCTTGTCGCAGGTGGCGA
>CAIJIZ010000559.1 GCA_903820735.1 uncultured Pirellula sp. | reverse complement strand
CCATTGGTGCGGATGGCTCGCAGATGCTCGCCTGTGCGGGCCAGGAGACCCGCACCACGATTCGCGTTACCAATGCCTCGCTTACACTTCGGGTTACCGATGATCTGTAGTGGCCTCAGGCCACACACAATGGTAACCCGACGCGTGAGCGAGGAAGCAGCGGAGTAATGGCTCGCAGATGCTCGCCTTTGCGGGCCAGGAGACCCGCACCACGATTGGGCTTACCACTATTAGGAAGCACCACGATTGGGGCCTCAACATTGAACGGGCGTATTGATTCTTTCTAAGCTCGAAGGCTTTCGCAATTCTCTAATCGCCAATAGAGCTAAGCCCCACAAAAATGAATCCTATAGAAATTCCGTCTCCATGAGTGCTTCCACCTGATTATTTTGCTACCATCAAGGTCTCTCTCCACGCTGAATTCTCTATTCATACTTTGCTCCTTTCCGATATTACAACGTCTTTCACCCGCCCATGTTAGAATCCCAACCAATCACCGATTGGGCTTCCTCCCTCGACGACCAACACTTCGTCAAACTCATGGAAGCCTACAGGCCAATGCTATATGCTTTGGCTCGCACACTCTGGGACCCGCGCCTCAACGGTAAATGCGATCTCTCAGACGCGATTCAAGAAACTTGGACAACGCTCGCCAACAGCAGGAACTCGGTATCCTTCGGAAACCGTCTGCAATTCTCTAGCTTCCTGAAAACCACCCTTTTTAGTCGCATCCAAGACGCGAAACGTCGATGGATCATTTCGAAAAAACGCTCGGTAAACTTAGAAGCTCACCTCTCAATTGACTCTCTTCCAACCAACCCGACTCGAAGCAAATCCTCCATCCTCGATCAAATCAGCTGTGATGAGCTCTCACCTCTGATCTTCCAAGCCGTTGTTCGACTCCCAAACGAAATGCAAGAACTGCTGACGTGGCGATTCCAAAATAAGGAATCCTTTGTCGAAATCGGCGAACGCTTAGAACGTAGCCCCGATGCCGTTCGCTACCTTGTACGAAAATGCATCGACCAGATCCGCAGCGATCTACGTTTCCATCACCCGAAATCCTTCCGAGATTTTTCAAATATCACCCTTTAAGCAACCGAATCCGCTATCCACCTTAAGGTTGCTGTGCTTTGCCGAACAAGACAATTTCTTTCTTGTGAACTACTACAATGACGAACAACCCTAAGCCCAACGAACTCAGCGGCCAAGCGGATGTGATTGGTAAGTTACGATGGTGGATCGACCAGCCTAAAGATCAAGCCTATCTGCACCCGAGCGATCAGCTTGACCGGGATCAATGCCTTTCTCGAATCGCGCAAATCCAATACCCTTCGGACTCCTCAGGCTCGACACAAGCAGCTCGATACCAAAACCCACTTCTAATCGGGCAAGGTGCCTTTGGCATGATCTTTGCCGTCAATGATCTTCAACATTCCTCAGAGCTTTCGGAAGCAACTTCACAAGTCGCCATCAAATGGCTCAAGCCGTCCAAAAAAGATTTAGCTATCGCCCGAAAGCGGTTCGACAGCGAGATTTCAACGATCGAATCGTTAGAGCATCCGAATATCGCTCGAGTGATAGAACAAGGAGAAGTCGACGGCCTTCCTTACTTCGTCACCGAACTTGCCGATCAAGGCTCCTTGGTTGATCATCTTGCCGACCGAATAAACCCGATGCCGCACCGGCAAGCTGCATGGTTGGTGATGAAAATAGCCGAAGCGGTCCATGCTGCGCACTCTTCCGCAATTATCCATCGAGATATCAAGCCAGGGAATGTGCTACTGCGCACAGCGCGATCGCAAGAACCGACCGAAGGACTCGGACTCTGGCCGCTCCTTACCGACTTTGGGTTAGCTAAAGACCTGGATCCACAAGATGCTCGTTCGAATTGGACAAAGGCTGGAGAAGTCCTCGGGACATTGCGTTATATGTCCCCTGAACAAGTCCGAGGCGAAATCCTTCGAACGCAGTCCGACATTTTTTCTTTAGGGATCATCCTTTACGAATTGCTCGATGGCGCAAATCCGTTTGATTCCTCTAGCGACTTCGGGACCCGAGAGAACATAGTCAAGCATCCTCCGAAACCGCTTTCGAATGCGGAGAGCATCCCGCGAGATCTGCGAATCATCTTACAGCGATGCCTACAGAAAAACACGGTCGACCGTTATCCCTCCGCCGTGTTGTTGGCTGACGACCTCAAGAGCTTCCTTGGGGGGCGACCGGTCGCCGGGATACAGCCGAGCGCATGGAAACAAAGCTTGGAAATCATCCGCCAGTACCCCATCGCATCGTCCATAACGCTGACCGGTTTACTTACAGTGCTCATCTCCGGATTGCTGTTTATCTATCTCCTTAATCGCGAATGGCAAACTCAGAAGAAAATTGCGGACGACGGACAAGAAGCGTTTGAAATGTTCTTGAGTTCGGTCACCGCGGCAAATGGAAATATAAACGATGTAGTTATTTCTGGGCAACGAGTTCCTCCCGACGCCTTTCTAACAGGCGTACTTAAACAAATCTCATTGGTCGAGAAGGCCTTTGCCAAGAATCCTAACAACAAGCAAATAGCGATCAATCTGGAAGTCATGAATCATTATGCTTCATTGCTCTTTAAAATTCTTTCCGGTGCAAGCTCCCCCACGGAATCGCAATGCCTTCAAGATGAATCTATCTATCGCCGATGGCGTTCCCTTGAAATCATCGACCAGCTTCTTGCTGATGGCCCAAAAGTAAACCCCGAGTCTTATAAAAAGAGATTGAGAGATCGTATCGTAGGTGAGCATTGGATGGGTTTGACTTATCACTTCGACGAGAAGGACCAGAAAGAAATCAAGAAGCTCTGGCTAAATCGCAGTGTCGAGCACGGCCAGGAGTACTTAGCCACACATCCAGATGACGAAGCGATGACATCTATACTTAATGCAAATCGGATAGAGTTAGGTACGATTCTGCTCGAAGAAGACCCAAGTGAAGCGCTGAAGAACTTCGAAGACGCCTATCGCTACTATGATGGATTGCGAGTCGAGGGTCAACTCGCCATGGACCCAGCATCTCATGCACTCAATGCGCTCTCAGAGATCGCCAATGTCAGCATTCGTAGTGGCGACCCATCGGAAAAGGTCGAAGCAGTGATTGAGCGTTGCATGACATTCTGCAACGAGAACATGCTGGGGAAGTCAACCGAGGATTGGAAGTATCGCGACTTATGGATAGGTTGGCTCGACGAGTTGAGTATGGAGCTTTATCAATCGCACCGATGGGATTTACTGGATAAGTACGCGATTCGCTGGCGAGAGTACAGCGAATCGATCAACGATTGGCAGGGAGCAGAAAAAGGAGCAGGAATCCGGCAGAATCGCGAGTCGAACATTGCCGCAGCCGCGGTCTATCAACTGACTGCATTAAAACGACTGGAGCGAGCGGACGAGTATCAACGAATTCTACAAGTATTTTCGCGAGCCTGGGAGCAATGCACCGCCGACCCATCCTTTGATCCAAAATCGTTCTGGGGGATGCTTGAGAATAAATACAAGGTATCCCCTGACGACTTCCCAATAACCGTAGACTCCAAGGCTAATTAATTACGGGCAGGTGCATTCGGGCCGTTGGCCACGCAATGGTAACGCGACGCGTGAGCAGGAAGCAGCGGAGTGACGGCCGATTTCTTATGAGCGAGGAAGCGTCTACTGAGGCTCCCTCGTTGACACTTCGGGTTACCAATGGTGCGCACGGCTCGCAGATGCTCGCCTGTGCGGGCCAGGAGACCCGCACCACGGTTAGGGGTTACCGATGATCTGTAGTGGCCGTTGGCCACGTAATGGTAACCCGACGCGTGAGCGAGGAAGCAGCTGAGTGATGGTCGATTTCTTATGAGCGAGGAGCCGTGTACTGAGGCTCCCTCGTTGACACTTCGGGTTACCAATGGTGCACACCACTACTGAGGTGGTCCTGAGGTCGGCCCAGGCACGCTTGCCGGAACTCCAGGCGCTCCATTGGGAACACTAGGCAAGCCACCCGGTACTCCCGCCGCTCCTCCAGCATTCGGGGCAAACGGATTCGCTCCAAAACCAGGTATCGATAAGTTCGGTAACGGTAACTGCTGAACGCCCTGCTGTAACGGCGCAAGCTGATTCGAAAGCGGCCCGAGCAGCTTATTCAAACCCTTGTCGATCTGCTTCTGCGCCGCTCCTGCCAACGCACTCGTAGCTAGCTGCTGCGCAAGTTGCACCAATCCACTGCTGTCCAATTGCGGCCTCTGCACCGTTCCTCGTACCGGTATCTGAATCATCTGACCTGCTAAAGGCTGCAACGCAGGTGTCTTGTCCACCCACTCCTTGAGGATCGGAATCCCGGCTACCAATTCTAAACTACCATCTAAGCCCACCGAACCGGAGGTTGTGACTATCACATCACCCGCCGCAATGCGCATGTCTTTATGTGTGACCCGACCTCGCTCAACCACAAACGGAATGCTCTGCTCGGGCAACGTCAACCAACTCGTCGGCTGACCACCCCCATCGCTCGCACCCGCCCCTCGTCGCAGATTCCTTATCTGCATCACCAAACCCAAAATCTGATCGGCTAACGGACCCGGTCCCACGTTCGCACCTTGGACCATCACCTTCCCAGCCACCGTCTGACGAACCGATTCGGTCGGATATATCTCTGCTCGATCAATGTCCAAACTTAAATTCCCTTGGACACTCGTCACATCGGCTAACAATGGTGCTACGAACTTTAACCACCCCTGACACATCTGCCGAGTAATCGCGACGTTCTCGATGACCCGCTGCTGCGATTGACGAATCACCATCGGATCGGCTGCCAAGTCACCATCCAAATTCCATCGCAACATCCCTTGGGATACCGGAAACTCCGCTTGCGATACGAACTTGCCATTCTCAATCACCAACGGTATATCCGCTCCCCCAATATCGATTCCCACTAAGTTCGCACTATCCCAGCCAACACTCGATCGCGCTGCTAACGCTTCGGTCCACTTGTGTCCTGGAGTGCTCGTCCAAGTCACTTCCAACGGCTGCGTTCTCTGACCACTCGCCGCTAACGTTCCTCCCGTGAAAGGTCGCAATCGCTGCGCTACACTGGCGGCATCATACGTCAAATTACCCTGACTTCGTACCGTCGTGCTCTGTCCTTCGGTACTCATCGCGGCCATACCACCATAAGCTAACCACTCGGTCTGCGCAAGAACTTGGGTCAGTTGCAAATCGCCATCGCGGAAACGATACGTCCCATCGACAGTCACCACCGCTTGCGGCTCTTCCCACAACAAAGTCTCCGCCGGATTGTTGCCACCCCCAGTGCTTACCAACTGATTGGGATTACGCTGCAATACCGGTTGCACCGCACGCAAATCCTTCGCCTGAGTAACCACATGCCATTGAACTTGGGCTGGATCAAGCGTCCAGTCCATCTGTCCCGTTACATCTCCAGTAATGCGAACCGGCGGACTGGTACTTGCAGCCGCCGCAACAGCATTGCCGTTGGGCTGCACGCTACCAGGTTGCAAACCATTGCCCCCACTGGGCAACAATAATCCCGCTGTTGGATTGCTCGACGCCGATCGATTCCCCCCCGATGAACCAGCGGGTGCCCGAACCGATGTCATCATCCTCGCCGGATCGATCCTAAAGGCCGCTTGGCCACGTCTGCCAACCCCTCCCTCGGCCGCCTGGTCCTGCGCCTGGACTGCAAATGAATCGGCTCTAACCAACAATTGATCGACTTGAAGTTTCGCAAGATCGGATGAATCAAATCGTCCTTGAAACTTACCTACCATCTTCGATTCCTCAAACACCGTCTCGCCACTGGCAACCTGAAACGGCTCGCTGACCCAGTCGGCTTGAGTCAACTCCACATGCCTCGTATCGATCGCTCCTTGGACATCCAAAGCGATCTTTCCTCCAACACTGATGCCAGGATCGATCCCAGCAAACAACTGCCCCCTGCGTTGCCAACGCTGCAGCTCACCTGTTAACTTCAACATCATCGATGCAGGGGCACGGCCTGGATTTGCTGCGCTCGCACCAAAAGCAATTGGCTCTAAGACTTGGAAAACCAAAGACTCCTCTTCGCTCTTCATACTCGCTTGCAACCGGTCGAGCTGTAGCAAAGTCGTACCATCAAGTTGAGCTACCGTACTTAATTCACCATCCCAAGCTGGCTCCTCAAGTCGTCCATTCTTATGGACGATGCGCAGCGGGGTGGTTCGCAACGATCCGCTTGCGGCAAGCCGGTTTCCATCGTTGAGCTTCCAAGCGACCGCTGCTTGCGCCGAACCCGTCAAACTCTCCATCGGCAAGACGAACCACTCCGAGAGCCGCTGCTCCATCTTGTCGAGATCGACTTGTGCCGTCATACGTCCATCTTGCAAATCACCTGATCCATCGATCTGACAAAACTCTGAATTGCACAACAACCTCAAACTGGGCATCCCCTGAGAATTACCGGACACATCCAACTCCGCCGAAAAAGCTTGATCCCAAGCGATCCGCCGCCCTTGCATGTCAGCTTGCAATCCACCGAGCTGAATTTTGTAACTACTCGACGGTAGATTAGGGATCCCCGCACCACCGATACCGCCGACTGCAGGTGATCCCTGCGAAGCGACAGCAATTGGCACACTGCCTCCATTCGGTAACAACGGAGCATTCGGCCGCGTTTGATTCAGATTAACCGTCGCTCGACCCGACAATAATTGAACTTGATCTTGCGTTTTGAGCAAATCCGGCGCGACAGCCGCAAGCCTTGGCAAGTCGACTTCGCCCTGCACATCGAATTCCGAATCCGCTAACCAAGGATGGGTTAAGCTCGGCATCTTTGCATCTGCCGTCAAAGGGATCGCAATATCGGCTTTCGATACCACCGTCCCGAAATCGCATTCAAGCTTCGCACCTGTAGTACTGATACGGTTTTGATAAAGACTCACATCACCGCTGAGGCGAATCTGTTCGATCCCCGCCCCACGTTGCCCTAACAAACTCGGTGCCGCGACTCGCAGATGATCCAGTTGCGCTGTCTTTACAAACGCAGTCATCGCATTCCGCCCCGTATACTCAACATCGGCCACCACCGTCGCTTGTCCCTCAACTTGCTCGATCGGCAAGTCCGGCAACCGACGCTTGACCAATCCCATCCAACGCAACGGTAAGCCTTGGGTGAGAACCGTCATGCGTACCGATGGCATTTGAGTGGATGGTGCGGTCGTCAAACCAGCAGCAATCGGCTCGGTGCGAACCGTAAACTGGCCGCTCTCGGGCGTCTGCCCAGAAAGAACCGATAGCTGCGTAAGAACTCCCACGAGCGTCATCGGGGGAATCGGCTGCTCGGCGGTCGGCATCGGTATGTCGGCTTCGCTGACCCGCAGTTCCCACGCAGAAGCGTCTACGCTATCGCGAGCTTGTAAAACCCCATCAGCAATACGTATTCTCCCTGTGAATCCCGGCCCACTCCCCGTCGCGCTAGCTTCCTGGGACTGAACTCCCCCCTGAAGTAACGGTTTAATGGCTTCTTCAATATTGGTCGTTCCAGGCTGGACATCGACCACCAACGTCGCATCGCGAACTGTAATCGTCCCCAAATGACGCATATTGGTCATCATCGTGAATAAATTCAACTCGGTTTCCACCGACCCTACTTTGACCAATTCCGCACCTTGGTCATCGATCAATCGCAAGCCATTGAGCCCAAAGCTTTGGAACCAACCTCCGCGCAAACCCGCGATATCGATACGAATAGGGGCCAATCCGCTGCGGCGATTGATCTGCTCAACCAGCCAACCTCGCTGTTGCAACAAGACCGTCGGAGCGACCGCCACCACCGCCGCCAATACCCCGGCTGTAATGCCCGCAATGCGAAACGCTTTGCTTCGCCCCTTACGAGGCTTTGCCATCCCTGTATCGATCGTTCGAACCCTTCTCATGGCAATCTATCTTCCTTGTGGTCCAAATCGTTGACTTCCAAATCGTTGGCTTCCAAGTCGCTCTTACGAGTCGCTCTTCCCATGGAATCCCAGTCGGGAGCATAGCGATTGGGGCTCCCCAAGGTCGATAGCAGTGCCCAAGCGATTCTTCACACCGGTTTTGTTATATCGGTATTTGTTTGTCTCAGAGAAACTGCTATCGTAGATGGAGTCCCGACCCCAACTCTAATGCACAATAGATCCGACCAGGAGTACTCAGCATGGATGCTCTCCTCGCGATACATTCCGTACGAAACTTCGCACGAATTCTCGAAAACCAAGCAGAAAAACCACGGCTCCACGCCACCTCAGGCTCGCGCCAGTTAACTCTCTTGGGCTCCTCAGCATTGATGCTGCTTTGCATCGCAAATGCCCCAGAATGCCTCGGACAAACTTCCACAAGGAAAACAGCAACAATCGCTGCCTTGCCTGTCGAGAATGCTGCGCCCGCCGAGCCCGCCAAACTCCCGCAGGTCCTTCGGCCAAAGGCGATTGCCACGCTAGCCAGTTCAGCTAACGGTGCTAAACCTTCCAGTGCGTCGGCCAAAGTAAGCTCGGCTGCGAACCAAAACGCTGTCGTACTAGCTCAATGGGTCAGCGACTTTTTTCAACAACCTAATCAATCTCGAAGCCAACAAGGCACGGTACCACAAGGTACGGTGCAACAAGCGATCCAAGGTGTTGCGGAAGAACTGTCCCTGCATCCCGTCACCCAAGCTTCGGATACACAATCGTGTGAAGCTTCCAAGTCACCGAATCCAAACTCCAAAACCGCCGCACCCACACGCAAGCCAACCACACTTAACAAGTGCGCTGCGGATCAAACCGATCCCAACTCGGAATCGGTCGCAGAACCGGTGGTCGAACAGCCCATCCTCGCGGCTCCCGTCGCGCCCCCTGTACCACCAAGCTTCCCATTTGCTATGCACTCCTCCTCACAGGACACCTTTGCACTTGGAATCGCCGACGAACTGAATCTCGATCACCTCGGCGGTCTCGAACACGCCACCGTTGCGGTCCCCTTAAGAAGCTTGATCGGAACGATGATCTCCCACACTGAAAACCGAGTTCGCTTGGAAATGACGGAACAGTGGATGGCGGAGCGAGCAAGCATCGCTCAAAGCTACCACCTGCTGCTCGAACAAAACCAAATGCTTCAACATCAGCTTGCAGTGCTCGATTCCCGTCAACGCGTCCAAGATGATCTGACAGCAGCACTGGTCGAACGGACCGAACTCGCCGTTCAAATGCTTCATCAAAACGCTATGCAATCGGCTTACTCCTCCCACAACGGAACAACTTCAGCCGAAGTCGGCAGCGGAACGCTTGGCAACATTGATGCCCCCCAGCAATCGCAGTGCGAGTCGCTGACGGCTGCCCGAGACGAATGGGATACGATCCAAGAAGACCTCTCGAATATACGCCGTCAAATCGCAATCCTGAAACAACCGAATCCAGTCCCATTCGCACCAAGCGCCGTCGGGATACCGAACGCGGTAGAAGTACCGGGTGCCGTAGAAGTACCAGGATCCAGAGTTGTACCGGGAAATTCGAATTCCCTGACCGACTCCGGACTCATGACCAGTACCGACTCAACCCCGAATCTCGACCTATCTTCCACAACCGGATTGATGCCAAAACGAGATTCGAATCCGACCGCTGCTTCGTCACGACGACGTCCAAGCCCCTATGTGTGGCCAGTCCCTTACACCCCTCTCTCATCCGGCACCACGGGTACGTGGACTGTCCCTTCTCAAGCGACCGGCAAGACGGGATCACTTCATAAGTAATCAGATCCACACGCCTTCTAACGGTAGTAGTTGGCAGCAGCCTGCGACTTCAGCGCATTGACGTTCGCTTTACTAAAAAACATGTGCACAGCGAACTAAGGATCATTGGTCGCAGGAGCCAGCGCCATGCCGGAAGACAAACCGATTGACCCAACCATCGAACCATCATTGGGACGAACCACCGAAGATCGATGTATCGGCATCATCGGGCTAGGCCTGATGGGAAATGCCATCGCGGAACGATTCCAGCAAGCTGGATATTCGTTGGTGGTATGGAATAGGACCCGTGAGAAAGCGGATCCGTGGATCAAGTCCGGAGCGGTTTGGAACGATCGGCCGATCGCGGCCTGCCAGAAAATAATCATCAGCCTTTATTCCAGCGATGTTGTCGAACAAGTCCTCGAAGAGTGGAAGTCCGACCTGAAGCCAGGCAAGATCTTGATCGATACCACCACTGGCGATCCGGATGCTTCGTTACGACTCGCTGGAAAGTGTGAAGCGTCAGGTGTTACTTACATCGAAGCCCCTATATCGGGATCGAGCGAACAGACACGCTTGGGGCTTGCGACTGTGATTGCCGCCGGCCCACGCGCCGGCTTCGATGCTTGCGAGGCTCTCTGGAAGATCCTCGGGAAAAATGTTTTTTACGTGGGTGGATCTGGCAATGGGGCAAAAATGAAACTCGTAAGCAATCTTGTACTCGGATTGCATCGCGCTGCATTGGCAGAAGGCTTACTCTTTGGGGAAGCGCTTGGAATCGAGCCTCAAGCAGCCCTGAGCGTATTACAAGGCTCGGCGGCTTATTCGAAACAAATGGACGCTAAAGGCCCTAAAATGGTGCGGGGGGATTATGACGTCCAAGCCCGATTGTCACAGCATTTGAAAGATGTACGCTTGATGCTCCAGAGCGCTGAGCGTCTAGGTGTGCAGTTACCACTTAGCCAGACCCACCGCGAGTTGCTTGCACGCGCCGAAGAGCAAGGACTCGGGGAACTCGACAACAGCGCGATCTACGAATCGATGCGGCGCACAAACCAAACAAAGTCGGCATCCGACGATAGCCGATAACTTGCAATGAAGCGTAACACAGAAACGAGCCAGCGGACCTTGTTCGCGAAGGGATGATCATGCGGCAGATTCCCGACCAAGCTTTGACGATTCGTGCTCGATGGGTTGTTTTGATCTCCGCTTTCTTAGGACTCGTCTTCGACGGCATCGAACTTGGGCTCATGCCTATTGCTTCCCTCTCTGTCTCTCAGAGTCTGCTCGGAGATAGCTACACGAAGCAACTTGGAGGTGAATGGTTCGCTTGGTTCACCGCAGCCTTGATGTTAGGTGCAGCGATCGGCGGTATTGTTCTGGGCAATCTCGGGGATCGCATCGGCAGAACCCGCGCGATGGGAATCAGTATTCTGTTCTATTCGCTCTTCGCCATGCTCGGAGCATGGGTCCAGACTCAAGAGCAAATGCTCGCGTTGCGGTTTCTAGTGGGACTTGGCGTAGGAGGACTTTGGCCTAACGCAATGGCACTCGTCTCCGAATGCTGGCCTACCGCATCTCGCGCTTGGGTCGCTGGTCTTTTAAGCGCCGGGCTAAACGCGGGGATCCTCTTGCTCTCACAACTTACTCGAATTTACCCCGTTGAACCGAACGCTTGGAGGTGGCTCTTTGGACTCGCAGGATTCCCCACTCTCTTAGGTATATTCGCCCTGCTTGCGGTCCCCGAATCCCCCTTATGGTTAGCCCATGCCAGCCGCAAGAACCAAAGTCCTCCAGGGTCGCACAGCGACTCAAGCCGGCGGTTCACGTTGAGCGCCCTCTTTCAAGAGTCCATGTGGAAATCGACTTGCTTGGCAATGCTTCTAGCTGCCATACCGCTGGTTGCAGCTTGGTCAGCAAGCAAATGGATGATACCTTGGGCGGATTCGATCGCGAGTTCGACAGATGCCAGCTACAAGTCAGCGACTCAGGGTTGGTGGGCGTTGGGCGCGACACTCGGAAGCTTCTTCGGTGCTCAAGCTGCGGTGAGACTAGGTGCTCGATGGAGCTACCTCTCGATCAGCGTTGGGGCGATCTGCACAACGTTGTGGATGTTTCTCGGAACCGAACCCTTGCAGGCATCGTTCTTACCGACGGTCTTTCTCCAGGGTTTGGTGACGACATTGTTTTTCGGATGGTTGGCCGTCTACTTACCAAGCTTTTTTCCAGTCGAATTGCGAGCTTCCGGCAGCGGACTTGCTTATAACGTCGGAAGATTTGCGACCGCTCTGGGTGTCTTCCTCGCAGGAAATTTGCTAGCGTCGTTCGGAAACAGTTATCCGCGCATCGGGGCCGCGTGTGGTGTGCTATATGGCGTAGGTATCTTTGCTTCGTTCGCTATCGGAACAGGGGTCCTGACAAGCCTTCCACGGGATTCGCAGGATGGAAAAAGCTGACCTACCTTTCGGACCTTGGGTTCGCTAAATTCACCTTCATGGAAATTCCTTTTCTTCGAAAAATACGGGAGTTATCCCAAATCAAAACCGCTCTGCCCCAAATCAAACCGGGCAGCACATCGACGTTACCCGCTTCGGAACATCAGTCTTACCGAGTCCAAGACAGGGTGGCGTATTGGTGTTTTCGTTTGATAGTCGCTTTTGTCCAGTCGCTGCCCCTTGAGCGTTCGCAACGGATCGCAAGCCTGATTGCAAGCTTCCTAACACATGTCGCACCGATACGCGGCAAGCTGGTG
>CAIJIZ010000558.1 GCA_903820735.1 uncultured Pirellula sp. | reverse complement strand
TGAACTTCGGACATCAATTGGTCGTTGATGAAGTGCTGTAGTTTGTTTCCCTTGGCAACAATGCGATAGCGGTTCCAGTCTTCCCACTTCACTTGGCTCAGCAGAGCATCGGCATCACCGGTTGAACCAACTCGGCTCTTTTTGCCTTCGGCATCGACAGCGATAATCTCTCCGCGTTCCGCCAAAATGCCTCGTCCGCGTTCTTCGTAGTTAATCCCCATGTATCGCTTGCCCGCATCGATGTCCGCTTGGTAACCTCCAACGATGAACTTGTCTTTGTCGATGAGTTTGCTGCGGTATTGAATGCCTGAGTTTCCACCCATGATTCGGAATTCAAGGGTCAGTTCAAAGTCTTTAACAGGTTTGTCGTAGACGATGAAGGTGTTGTTTGCGATCGGCGCGTCGGCTTTGTTCTCACCGGTAATTGCGCCGTCTTGTACGCTCCAGTTTGCTGGCAAGCCCGACCAGCCTTTGAGTGTTTTGCCATCGAAAATGCTGATCGCATCGCTAGCCGTACCGGCTACTCGATCTTGTGCCATCGCTGTATTTGAACAGCTCGAGTTGGTATTACCAACGAACGCACAACCTACCAACGTGAACGCAACGCAAACGGACTTCCATCGTGACTTCATGAGCAAGGCTCCAAGGAAAATGAATGACATTCGGTAACCCTTAAGATCGCAATGCCGATCAGTCGGGGTCGCGGGAGAGGGTGAATCGCACTTTGGTCGCGCGGTCATCCGATACAGATAATACTTTAGCTGTTACACCGGGCAACTCAATGACATCTCCGGCGACGAGAAGTCTTTCTGCTTGGTGTACTAGTAGTCCTGCTACTGTATCGACATCGGCTTCCTCAAATTGGATTCCCAAGCGGTTTTCGAGGGATGAGACGGCTGTGGAGCCTAAGACGATGTAAGAGTCTTGACCGTCGGGTACGATTTCGGGTTCTTCGACGTCGAATTCATCTGCGACATCTCCGATGATTTCTTCCATGACGTTCTCGAGTGTGACGATCCCGATAATCATGCCGTATTCATCGACGACGAAAGCCATATGCTGGTGAGTACCTTGAAAGTGCCGCAGCAGTTTGCTGATGGGCATATTCTCGGGCACCTTCTTTGGAGGTCGCATCAAGCTGGTCCACTGAAAACCAGGTTGGATATTTGCACCCGTGATATCTTTCACGTGGAGAACACCCAAGACTGAATCGAGGGAACTGTCGCAGACGGGATACCTTGTGTGTTTGGTCCTGCGGATCATTGCCAAGACTCCATCGGTCTCATCGTTGATATCGATGAAGTCGACATCGTTTCGAGGGACCATGATTCGTCGGCAGACCAAGTCATCGAATTCAAAGACGGCATTGATCAAGCTGTGTTCGCTTCGGGTGAGATTCCCGTGAACGTGGGCTTCGCGCAATAACGCTCGAATCTCTTCTTCGGTGTAAGGGATGGCGCTTTTGTTTTTGTCGGTCGCTCCAAGCAGTTTAAGAAGTGCATCGGTCGAGACGCTCAAGATGAACATCAAGGGATAGGTCAGCAGATAGAAGATTTTCAATGGCAAAGCGCAAGCCAAGAGCAGACCTTCGGGTTTGCGGATTGCAAACACCTTGGGTGCTTGCTCGCCGATGACCAAGTGCAACGCGGTCACAACGGTAAATGAAATGGCGAAAGCCACACCGTGCACAACGGCTTCGGACTCGACCCCAAGCCACCGCAAGATGGGTTCGACGAAGTGAGCGAAGGCAGGTTCACCGATGGCTCCGAGCGCAAGGCTGGCCATAGTAATACCGAGCTGACAAGCCGAAAGGGAGTGCTCAAGTCGCTGGGCGAGCCATCGCGCGGTCTTGGCAAAAAGACGCCCTTCGCTGACCATGTGCTCGATGCGACTTAGCCGAATCTTGACTAGTGCAAATTCTGCAGCGACGAAAAAGCCATTGAGGACCACTAAAAACAGGGCCGTGAGGATCTTTGTAAGATCCGAAAATTCAGGCATCGCGGTAAAAAAATTCTCCTAAGTAAATTCGAACTCGATCGGCATTCGTCTGCCGATCCCCCTACAACCGCTTTCAGCGATCGCTCAGTCGGAGTCGTATTGTAACCGATTCGACGCCCACTGTTGGAATTCTGAGAAATCTTCTCCTTAACTTGTTCCCTGAAACTTACTTGTTCCCCCGGAAAGTGGGTTTTTCGTGGAGAGAACGGCATCCTGGAGAAGTTAGCTTCCAAAACGGTGGACAAGCAGACGCACGGCCAACTCGAGAAATCCCCCTTAGGGCTACGAATGATCGCTCGATGCCCGCTCCCGGTGCCTCTAATAGCCTCCGAAGCACCTCAACCTTCTCATGCAAGCAACTTCGAGCAAACCTTACCCTCGTTCTGCGTCGCTCGCTCCGGCCGACCTTGATGCGTGTAAACCAACTTCCAATGATCGATCCCGATCAAATGCAAAATCGTGGCATGCAAATCATGAACGTGCAACCGATCTTCAACAGCATGTAATCCAATCTCATCGGTCGAACCAATCGTTTGACCTCCGCGAACTCCTCCACCCGCCATCCACATGGTAAACCCATTCGAATTGTGGTCGCGCCCATCTCCTTTCTCACTCATCGGTGTTCGCCCAAATTCCCCTCCCCAAATCACAAGGGTCGAATCAAGCAATCCGCGCTGCTTCAAGTCGGTCAACAACCCTGCAATCGGTCGATCGGATGATCGGCACAACGTGGAATGATTTTTCTCGATCCCAGAGTGCGCATCCCATCTGCTTCCCGCTCCATGGTAAAGCTGCACGAAACGGACTCCGCGCTCGACAAGCCGCCTCGCAAGCAAACACTGACGCCCGAATATACTGGTCTCCTTCTCATCGATTCCATACAACTGCTGCGTTGAATGGGACTCTTGGGATAAATCGACCGCCTCAGGCGCTTGCGCTTGCATGCGATATGCCAATTCATAACTCCGAATGCGTGCATCAAGCTCCGAATCGATTGATCGGGTCGACTGATGATTGCGATTCAAGGCGTCGATCAGCCGACGCTTGGAATCGATTCCCCCAAGTTGCTCCCCGGCGGGCCCTTGCGCACGATTCTTAGGGGGATTTAAATAACGGATCGGCTCGCTTCCACTGAGCAATGACGTTCCTTGATAAGTCGCTGGCATAAATCCAGCACTCCAATTCCGAGGCCCATTGATGACCTTACCACTCTCGTCCTCCATCACCACAAACGCGGGAAGTGATTCGTTCTGAGTACCAAGCCCATATGTTGTCCAAGCCCCAAGGCTTGGCCGGCCCCCAAAGATCGAACCGGTGTTCATCTGGCACACACCATTCGAATGATTCAATCCATTCCCCCAACACGATCGGATAATGGCAAGATCATCTGCATGCTGCGCGGTATGGGGTAACCAATCCGATACCCAAGCTCCACTCTGTCCGTACTGCTTCCAAGTCCGCTTGCTGGGCATCAACGGCGCATTGTATTCTCCCATCGGTGTGATTATCGGCTTGAAACTCGATGGTAATGGCTGTCCGGCTAGCTCCCGAAGTTTTGGTTTCGGATCGAACAAGTCGATGTGGCTCGGGCCCCCTTCCATGAACAGAAAGATGATGCTTTTGGCTTTGGCCGCATGATGCCCCCCGCCTGTCCCTGTCCGACCACCTGTTATCGCTTCCTGACCGAATGCACTGTCCTGTCGAAGTATCGATTCGAGCGCCAGCAACCCAAACCCACTTCCGGCATTCTGCAGCATCCTTCGGCGGTCGATCTGCCATCGATCGGCGTATTGCTGAGTCTCGGTGTATTGCTCAACCTCGAGGCTTCTGGGATGCGTCATGGGATCGACCAAGTTGGTTTCAGTAGGATAAAAGATTCGGTGCTGTGGCTGACGTTCGAACTGGGGCTTATTCGATATACAAAAAGCTATTGGTGTTGAGTAACGCATGGCAAATGTCGGTCCAACGCCGCAATCGCTCGCTGGATTCCTCGTCTGTCGTGGCTTCAGCCACATTCCCAAGGGGCAATTCCGACACCCAACGCTCTTCGTCCGCCGTCGGTGGCCGAAACAAGATCCGTTCGAACGCTAGATGAATCCGCTGCGAATCGTCGGAGGTGTTTTCGATCAGTCCCTTCGCAAGCTCTTCTGCGCGATCAAGCATCCAAGGAGAGTTCGTCAGCACCAAAGACTGCAAAGCGGTAGTTGTCGTGTTGCGAAGAGCTACCGAGGAACTTCCATCCGGGGCATCGAAGGAGGCCAAGAAGGTGTGCGGAGCGTTACGCAGCACACGTTGATAAATCGAGCGTCGCGCAGAGTCTTTGGCGTCCGAAGGACCACCGGATTGCGAATCGAGCGACCCGCAGACTTGCAGGATCGAATCGCGCAATTGCTCGGCGTCCAAGCGACGGGGTTTGAATCGCCACAACAGGGTATTATCGCTGTCGATCGCTACGCCTTGGTATTGCTGCGCTGGATAACTGGTCTGCTTGTATGTATCCGATGTGACGATTAATCGGTGCAAAGCCTTGAGGCGACCTTCGTTGTCGATGAGTTCCGACGCCAAGAAATCGAGAAGCTCCGGGTGGCTCGGCGGGGTGCCGAGGCGACCGAAGTCGCTAGCGTTGGCGACTAGTCCCTTGCCGAAGTGATGTTGCCAAATCCGATTGGCGATCACTCGCCATGTCATCGGGTTCTGGTCCGAAGCGATCCACTGCGCCAAAGCAGTCCGTTGGCCAGTGGTGTTTGCCGATGGCTTGTTGGTCAGCTTAGATTCCAGGTCTGTATGAAGATCTTCAGCAAGCACGAATGGGACACCAGGTGTGAGAGTACCCGCAGAAGCTTTACCGGGGATGCGAACCGTCGGGGGCTGAGCTGAACCATCGCGAACGGTCAAAGCCATCTCGGGAGGAGCAGGGCGTTCTTTAACCAATTCATCGTACAGGCCTTTGAGCTCCTTCCATCGCGCAAGCGGTTCGTCTTTGAGCTTCTTCGACATGTCGATCC
Source organism: uncultured Pirellula sp. (assembly GCA_903820735.1). GTDB lineage: Bacteria > Planctomycetota > Planctomycetia > Pirellulales > Pirellulaceae > JBKCUI01. The sequence goes on along the minus strand of CAIJIZ010000558.1, from coordinate 4,137 downwards.
CTTTATCGTCGCGTTCGATTTGCAAGCCTGCGAGGATCGCGATCGCTCGCTCTTCGGGTGGACGTTCCTGATGTGGTAGTTTCAACGCAGGTCGTACATCGGGCGGGAATTTCTCGATGGCGTCCAACAGAGCCTGGTCGCGGATCGGTTTCTCAAGTGTTTGCATTTCCTCTCGTATCCCTCGAGCACGCTCATGCCAAGCGGCTTCGGCTGTTTGCCATTGCGCATAAGCTTGTTGATCTGCAGGGATGTCGTAGCGAGGCTCGATCGGAGCAAAGAACGCTTGCAATCGGTAGTAGTCTTGTTGCAAGATCGGATCGAACTTGTGGTCGTGGCATCGCGCACAAGAGAACCCCAGTCCAAGGAAGACTTCGCCGGTCACGTCGGTCAAGTCATTGAGGATGTTATCCCATTGGGTGCGCACATCCCGTTGGTTGTATTCGTAAATCCAGTGTCTTAAAAATCCTGTGGCTGCGTTCATCCGATCCGAATTCGGATCGATTTCATCACCGCAGATCTGCTCGGCGATGAATTGCCCATAAGGGATGTCTTCATTGAGGGCTTTGACAACATAGTCCCGATAGCGATAAGCCGTTGGGCGAAAGTCGTCTTGTTTGTATCCATCCGATTCAGCGAACCGGACCAGATCAAGCCAGTAGCGGCCCCAGCGTTCCCCGTATCGGGGGTCTTGCAAAAGCTGATCGACAAGCTGTTCGTAGGTGGTATTCGAAGCTTCGATGCGCGCGAGTTCCTCGATCGAAGGTGGGACCCCGACCAGATCGAGGTAGATGCGGCGCACGAGCGTACGGAAATCCGCGTTGGGGCTGATCGTCAATTGATGCTGTAGCAAGCGTTCTTCGATGAACGCATCGATCGGGTTCGAGCGTTGCGCAGCAGCCGGTTCGACTTCAGGCAAACGCGGCGTGGTTCGCACGATGGGTCGAAAGAACCAGTATTCGCGGTCTTCGGGAGTGATAGCGTGAGAAGGGCTTTTCATGCCGATTTGTTGCGCATAGTCGGGCCAGCGGGCACCTTCGCGAACCCATGTTTCGAAGGCAGCGATTTGCTCATCGGTAAGTTTACGATTGGGGGGCATTTCAGGACCGAGGTGTTTGACGGCTTGGATCAGCAAGCTTTCGGACCATTGTTTGAGGTCGATCAGTGGTCCCGATTCGCCTCCTTGGGCGAAGTCCTCGGCGCGATCGAGCCTTAGAGCCGCCTCGGCTTTATCGGGGCCATGGCAGCTAATGCAATGTTCGACGAGCAATGGTCGAACGGCAGCCTCGAAATGTTTTGCGTTATCAAACGAGGTAGCGGTAGGGCTGTTAATTGCGTTGTCGTTGTTTGCGTTGTCGTTATCGGGTGGTTGCGAGCAAGCGGCTGCGGTCCCGAGTGTGAAAGGCAATCCGAGCCCGAGCCAGAGTACAAGCACCACTATCGCTGAGTGCGAGTACGACATAGCTGTACGTATTGCCGAGCGAAGGGTCGCAAATGCAACCCGGGGAGGGAGGAGAGGCATCATGCGCTGCGAGTGGGAATGGGTGGGTTTTCGTGGAGTGTGATGAGAGATAATCTCGGTCTAGCATACTCGATTCTTTTGATCGAATCGCCGGTAATGTTAGGGTTTTTCAAGTGCCGGTGTTGGGGGGAAGGGGGTATGACTTGGGTTGCCGGTTCGGATACACTAGCGGTAGGTCAAAAAAATACTCGCAAAGTGCCAAAATACCTAAGGATTATAGAAGCAATGCAAACACGGGCCAAACACCAATCGTCGACAAGCCGTCCAGCGCCGGAGCATCGAATCCGTGGGGGGAAAAAGTCCTTTGCCAAGTCCGTGTGGTTTGTGGGGGTAAAGGCCGCGTTTGGGCTAGGGATATTGGCTTGTGGTGTCGGCCTAGTAGAGGGACAAGAAGTCCCTGAGCGGACACCGGCCGAAGCCCGCATTTATGCCGACATCAGTTATTTAGCTTCGGATGACATGCGGGGCAGGTCGGCCGAGACACCGGGACTGAAGGTTGCATCGGAGTACATCGCCAAGCGGTTTTCGGAGTTAGGATTAACGACCGATTTATTTGAAGGTCAGCCGTTTCAGTATTTCGAGATTAACGGGAATCCTGGGGCGAGTGCCCAGGAGAATCAGTTGGTGGTCACGAAGGAGGATGGGACGCGAAGCGAGTTGGTGTTAGGCGAAGGCTTCCAGCCACAGGCTTTGGGCTCGAACGGGCAGATCGAAGGATCGTTAGTGTTTGCCGGGTATGGGATCACGGCCGACGAAGAGAACTTCAAATACGACGACTATGCCGGGTTGGATGTGCAGGGTAAGGTCGTTTTGGTGATACGCAAGCAGCCGAAGCCCAAGGATGGAACTGGTCCGTTTGCTGGAACGCAGCCGAGTCAGTACGCATTTTTCACCAGCAAGGTTTCGAACGCTGCCAAGCATGGTGCGGCTGCTTTGATTTTGATCAACGATGCGTTGTCCGACAGCGAGAATCCGGGCGCGTTATTGCCAGTGACGGGAGCGGGGAACAATGCTGAGGGGCCAAAGATCCCGACGTTTTTTGTATCGCGACCGATGGCAGCTCAGTGGCTTAAGGAGGCGGGTAAGTCGCTTGAAGAGATCGAAACTCGGATCGACGAGAAGGTGGCACCTGAGTCGTTTGAGTTGCCAGGATGGAAAGTCGAAGGAAAGGCGGATGTGACACGTCGCAAGATTCCTTCGATGAACGTCTTAGGGTTATTGCCGGGGAATGGAGAGTTAGCAGAAGAGTTCGTAGTTATCGGAGCGCACTTTGACCACGTTGGGATGGGTGGCGCAGGATCTTTGGCACCTGGAACGTATGAGATTCACAACGGTGCAGACGATAACGCTTCGGGAACTGTGGGGTTATTGGAAACCGCGCGTCGGATGGTCGACTGGTCGCGAGGGGAAGGGGCTCAGAAGCCCCGGCGCAGTATTCTGTTCATCACATTTAGCGCGGAGGAGTTGGGGCTAATTGGGAGCGAGTACTACGTCAATCACCCACGGTATGATTTAAGCAAGACCGTAGCGATGTTGAATTTAGACATGGTCGGTCGTGTTACCGACAATGTGTTGACTGTGTACGGAACTGGGACGGCGGTAGAGTTTGATGATTTGCTTACGCGTTCGAACGAGAAGCTAGGGTTTGAGCTCAAGCGACAGCCGGAGGGAGTGGGGCCGAGCGATCACCAGTCCTTTTTCTTGAAGGGGATCCCGGTTTACCATTTCTTTTCAGGTTTTCATCCCGACTACCATCGTCCGAGCGACGACTTTGACAAGATCAACGTCGGAGGGATATCGAAGATCGTCGACATGGTTGCGTACATGACGGAAAGCATAGCGACCGAGCCGCAACGACCAACGTTTTTGAAGAGTGCAGCGCAGAAGGTACGGTTGGGCGTACGGATCAAGCAGAGTGAGCCGGGGCTGGTTGTAGACCGCGTGATGCCTGGTGGTTGGGCGAAGAAGGCGGGGATATTGCCAGAGGATCGGATACTGAAGATTGGGGATCGGGACGTGGTAGCGCGAGAGGACATGGACGCAGCTTTGGAAGCGTACAAGCCGGGTGATGAGATGGAAGTACAGGTACAGCGGGGCGACGAAAAGATTACCCTCAAGGCGCAAATCGGCACCTAACCAACACCTGTCTTCAATTGTTTTTATCTCTGCGCCTCTGTGTCTCTGTGTTTTAAACCCGACCGCGCACCCGAATCCCGCGCGGAAATTGGAAACACAGAGTCACAGAGAACACGGAGAAGTCCCCCTGGCTGTCTTGATTTGTTCTTTTCTCTGCGCCTCTGTGTCTCTGTGTTTTAAAACCGACCGCGCACCGGATCCCGCGCGGTAATTGGAAACACAGAGTCACAGAGAACACGGAGAAGTCCCCCTGGCTGTCTTGATTTGTTCTTTTCTCTGCGCCTCTGTGTCTCTGTGTTTTAACCCGACCGCGCACCCGATCCCGCGCGGTAATTGGAAACACAGAGTCACAGAGAACACGGAGAAGTCCCCCTGTCTGTCTTCAATTGTTCTTTTCTCTGCGCCTCTGTGTCTCTGTGTTTTAACCCGACCGCGCACCGGATCCCGCGCGGTAATTGGAAACACAGAGTCACAGAGAACAC
>CAIJIZ010000557.1 GCA_903820735.1 uncultured Pirellula sp. | reverse complement strand
GAGAGTCCGGATTGCCGTTACATCGTATTTTGCGGTGTGCACTTCATGGCAGAGACAGCCGATATTCTTGCGAATCGCCCAGATAGACTTCAGTCTCGCGGTGGCCAGCGAGTCAAGGTCGTGTTGCCCGATATGGCGGCTGGCTGTTCGATGGCGGACATGGCGGCGATTCGTCAAGTCGAGTCAGCATGGGAACAGCTTTCCGAAGTGATCGATACATCCGAGTTGACGCCGGTGACTTACATCAACAGCGCAGCGAGTTTGAAGTCGTTCTGTGGCAAGCATGGCGGAATTGTTTGCACGAGCAGCAATGCCAAAGCTGTATTGGAGTGGTCATTCGCACAGCGCAAGCGGGTGTTCTTTTTCCCCGATCAGCACCTTGGTCGCAACACTTCGTTGAAGATGGGTATAAGCAATTCGTTGATGCCGGTTTGGGATCCGCACGAAGAAGAGTTAGGTGGGAACACCGCGCCGAGCATCGAAGAATCGAAGGTGATTCTTTGGAAGGGTCACTGTTCGGTGCACCAGATGTTTCAAGCTGCTCACGTCCAGCAGTTCCGCGATAAGATTCCCGGGATTCAGATATTGGTCCATCCGGAATGTCCACAAGAAGTCAACGATATCGCGGATATATCCGGTTCGACAAGCAAAATCATCGAAACGGTGAAGAAAGCTCCGCCGGGTACCAAGTGGGCCATTGGCACCGAACTACACTTGGTCAATCGGCTCAAGCAGCAGCATCCGGAGCAAGAGATTCATTTTCTCTCACCGCTGGTTTGTATGTGCGCAACGATGTATCGCATCGACTTGGCTCATTTGTGCTGGAGCTTGGAAAACATTGTTCGCGGGACGATTGAGAACACCATTACAGTCAAAGAAGATGTTGCGCGGTGGAGTTTAATCGCTCTCGAACGAATGCTTGCGGTCCGATGATCTGAAAGCAGAAACAGCCTTAGGAAATCTTAATTTCAATGCCGACTACGGTTCGGTAACTCCAACGATTGCTCCCCCCAAAAAATGAAACTGCCATTTGTCCTTGCCTTCACCGCCATGACCGCCTTCTTTTGGGGGATCTACGGAATTGTCTTACACCGTGGAACTTCGCTCATGGAACTCAAAGAGGAAACGTTTCAGGGGGAAATCGGCGTCTCGCTGCGAGCATTCGTCGGAGTGGGGCTTGCCTATTTCTTAATCGCGGTGTTGGTTCCGGTTGCTTTGCTCAATCGCAAGCGTGAGACGGGGTACTGGTCTGTTAGCGGGACGATGATGTCTCTGTTTGCGGGTGCGGTAGGAGCTTTAGGTGCTTTGGGTGTCACGTTGGCATTATCGTTCAAAGCCCAGGCGATCTACGTCATGCCGTTGGTCTTCGGCGGAGCGCCGGTGATCAACACGTTGTTGACGTCGTATTTGAATAAGTCGTTCAAGCAGATCAAGCCGATGTTTCTGATCGGTATGTTGATGGTTGCTTTGGGGATGATTGGAGTATTCGTCAATAAACCACAAGCACCGAGGGGTGAGGTCGTCGATCCGGTCAATTGGATCGCGGTAGGATTGTCGATTGCGATGGCTATTTTGTGTTGGGGTTCTTATGGACCATTCCTTCACTTAGGCCAATCCAAGATGGGTGGTTCTCGTTTGCGACCGTTTTGCTGCGTCGGGATCGCTTACTTCGTGATTGCGGTCATGATTCCTATCGTTGCGTTGGAGTCGATGCACTCCGGTAGTGGATACACCGCTCAAGGTATGATTTGGTCCGTGTTGGCCGGTACTGCGGGGGCGATGGGAGCACTTGGGATTATTTTGGCGTTTACCTTTGGTGGAAAACCGATTTTCGTTATGCCTTTGGTATTTGGATTTGCGCCGGTGATCAACACCATTACGAGCATCATTGAGAAGGGTAAGTTTGAAAGTCTTAATGGAATGTTTGCCCTCTCGTTGTTGTTAGGGATATCAGGTGCGGTAACGGTATTGCTCAATGCGCCGAAATCCGCTCCGCACGGCAAGCCGGCGGAACCGAAGAAGCCAGAAAACGATCCGGCCATCGCTTCGAGTGCTGCGACTGGGACTGTGGCTGCATCGGCAGATCGGCAGTCCGATTTCAACGGTTTCAACGAATCTGTGAAGCGGTCGGCAGGCGAGTAGCTTCTTTCTTTGCGTGCCGGAGCGTCTCGGTGTGATCTGGGGGTGATCTTGAGAGAGGAATGGTAGCGCAATCCTGCGCAAAGGGGGCTATACTATTGCATCCCTTTGAGGTTCCGCCTCTTGGGATGCGGCTCACTTCGTTTCCGAATTGGAATGCGAGCCGGCTATCATTT
>CAIJIZ010000556.1 GCA_903820735.1 uncultured Pirellula sp. | reverse complement strand
GCTGCCTCGCTGACGCGTCGGGTTACCATTGCTTGGCCAACGGCCACCACTCACATCAATGGTAACCCGAAGTGTAAACGAGGAAGCTGCGGTACACGCTCCATCGTCCATACGTGCGTTCTGCGTAAGCACCACCGCTTAATAATCCGATAAGCCTGAGCAACTACTGCTGATGCAGTCAACCGTCACTCCACTGCTGCCTCGCTGACGCGTCGGGTTACCATTGCATGGCCAACGAACTATCCCATCCACTTGGCGAACTTCCTGAACCAAATGGTTTTAAGACGTTCTTCTGTCGCGGCAAAAAAACACCCTGACATGCTTAGAACGCCCGATCTTCGCATGCAGGGTGGCCTCTTGAAACCGATTTCGAACGCCCGTGTCTCAACCGGTTTCATTATTGGAGACTTTCAGAATGTACTACGTTAAACTTGTGGATGGAACCGCACTCTGAAAAAATGGCGGTTATTCTTACTTCAACCACCCCCAGGGTGGAAAGACGGTCGTCTGGGTTCTCTATTTGCAGATTGATAGGATCGGAGATGCACAAGCAATACGCTGTGAAAGAAGCGGTACTTATGCGGAAGGCACGTGTCTCGATCATCAAAACTCCCTCTACAGCAGCTTTGATTTACTGGTTCGTCGGGAATTTTTGGTGGCTACCCACCTTACTGCGATCACCGCAACACAGCTAACCTTGCAAGACCTTCAACGCATCGACGAGAATGCCGGCAACGAAGACGGCCAGTACGCACCAAGCGACATACCACCACCAAGGTCGCGTCAAAGGACTGCGTCGCTTACCGAATTCGTTTTCGAGGAATTCTTGATAATCAAAATCATCGGATTGAGAATCATGCCATGGGACTTGCCCACAGTGATGGCATCGCGCAGCATCGGTACGGATTCTCTTCGAGCATTCAGGGCAGTCCATAAACTGCAAGGACTTTGGCATCACCTCACCCCTTTCATTTCATTCCAACCTTGGACCTTTGGATTATCAGCAAGAGATCGACACGATGTCCACCACAAAACCCAACTGATCGAATCGCCGTTTAAATTTGCATCGCTGGTTTTATGGGTAGTCGTACGATTGGTTATTCGGATCAAAGTCTTCGTCGCTGAACCCAACATTGAGCTCAAGATTTTCATAAGTGAACTCTTCATCAAGCACCGGCTCACCGCCGGGCTGCTCAGGCCAGAGGTAGCTAGCGTAGTGAATAGGAATACCCCATTGCAGGTCGATGTCGATAACTGCGCGATGGAAGTCAAATCGATGATCTACACCATCGACCACGATTTCTTGCGCTCGGTGTAGTACCTCGATTCTTTTGCATTCACGGTCTGCGACAATCACCTTTGGGTCGATGTTCACTTCACACTCTTCGAATGACCTATCCTTCAATCCTCGCTCGATCAATTTTTCGAGAAGCTTCTCAATACCCAGATCGCTGATCGGGTAGCGGTTCCCTAGCATTGCCAGACGACTGTTGGGGGCAAGCTCAACGGTGGTGATATTCAAGATTCCAGCTTCGTGAACCATCATCAAGTCATCGTTCATGTTTTGACGCCAAATCACTTCGCGCCCCGATTGCGATTTCGGCTCGATGAATTTCAAGTAAACATCGACAGGACGGTTGTACGACTCGTTGAGCGACTCCCGGTATCGCAGTTTGACATCCATTTTGGTAACAGCGGCGAGCTTTTTCCCGGAACGTTCTTGCTTGACAACTCTGGCTCTGTAATCGCGATGTTCGCTGCGATGGACGGCTAGCGAGGAGCGAGCAAGTTCGAGAACCGGGTCGAGTGGATGACTAGAACTGCTCGATTGAAACTCCTGCCCAACTTCGCCCGCATTAGGCGTGAGAGAAGATTGAGCCGCTTGTGGATCAGAGGCTTGATCGAGCGAGCGCGGAGAGAGAAGCAGCCAGCGTGCGGAACTCCAGAGACCCGCACCGAGCAACAGAAAACAAATCGCGCTCAGAAATGCTGCGCGGAGCGAAAACCAACTGCGTGACTTACGAGTCGCACTCGAGTTCAACTCGGAATTCAACTGGGAATTCAACTCGGAGCGTTGTCGGTTTTCATCCATCGATGATCTGTCCACAAGTAATACTCGCTTTCGAAGTGCAGTCGGAAGAATAACCAAATAACCCGCAGTGTACGAATTGGCAGACGTACGAGTCACTAGTCATGTAGTCCAAACTCCGAGCCTTTGTCGAGCCAAGCTTGAACATCTTGTTTCGAGATCGATCTTGCAAGCTGAAAGCCTCGAGAGGAGAGGGAGAAGTCCCGATGCAGGTGGTGCATCACTAGCCCTAATGCACAGAGTTGCCGAAATCCCTCGAGGAAAGCGACGGTGACTTGTGGATTTTCTGGGTCTCGGAAAGCGATTGTTTGAGCCGTGTCGAGTTCGACATAGACCGCGAGCAAGCGAGCGGCAGGGTCGAAAGCGGTGTTGACTCCGCGCACTTCGATGACGCCCCGATCGCGGGCTGCTACCAGGATCGCCTTCGCTTCGGGCATTAATTGCTCCACTGCAACATG